>DCTH01000239.1 GCA_002329495.1 Syntrophothermus sp. UBA1445
TGGGGCTGAGCCCCTGTTCTTCCTGGACTATCTGGCGGTGGGTAAACTGATACCGGAGAGGGTCCAGGAAATTGTTAAAGGGGTGGCCGAGGGGTGCAGACAAGCAGGTTGTGCCCTGATCGGCGGAGAGACCGCAGAGATGCCCGGATTTTATCAGGAGAATGAGTATGATCTGGCGGGCTTTGCGGTCGGGGTGGCCAATCAGGACCAGATTGTGACCGGTCAGAGTACCGCCCGGGGTGATGTCATCATCGGGCTGGCTTCGTCCGGCTTGCATTCCAATGGTTATTCACTGGTTCGCAAGATCATGTTTGAAAAAGCCGGCTATAATCCGGAGCGGTACCTGGACGCCCTGGGCAGGAGTCTGGGAGAGGAGCTTTTAATTCCGACCCGGATCTACGTAAAGAGTGTCCTGGAACTCATGAAGACGGTCGAGGTTAAGGCTATGGCCCACATAACTGGAGGCGGTATTCCCGGAAACCTTAAACGGGTTATTCCGCCGGGGCTTATTGCCCGCATTGCGGCCTCCGCCTGGACTCCTCCGCCAATATTCAGACTGCTGGCTGATCTGGGACAGGTAGAATCCCCGGAAATGTTCCGGACCTTCAATATGGGGATAGGATTCATCCTGATCGTAAAACCGACTGCGGCGGAAACCGCCGTGTCCGTGCTGAGGATGATGGGCGAAACTCCGTTTATCCTGGGGGAGGTTGTTTCTGGAGATGATGGGGTTGTAATCGATTGATTGGGGAAGAAGGGGTAATTGCAAAGTGATTAGAGTGATGCCCCGACCGGTGCCGCAGCTTAAGCTGGCGGTTCTGGCTTCGGGAAGAGGTTCAAACTTTGAGGCCCTGCAAAATGAGATTGAGAGCCAGCAACTGCCGGCGGTTATAAGGGTGGTGATATCTGACAAGGAGAAGGCCCCGGTGCTGGAAAAAGCCCGCCAGAAGGGCATATCTGCCCGCCACATAAACCCCGGCCAATTTGCCGAGCGGCAACTCTATGAGCAGGAGTTGGTCAGGGTTTGTGAAGAATATGAGGCTGACCTGGTAGTTCTGGCCGGATACATGCGTATCCTGGGAGAGACCTTTGTCGGGTCATTCCCCTGGAGGATAATAAACATCCATCCGGCCTTGCTCCCGTCTTTCCCGGGACTTAATGCCCAGCGGCAGGCCCTGGAGTACGGGGTGCGGTACAGCGGGTGTACAGTGCATTTTGTTGACCTGGGGGTTGATGAAGGCCCGATCATTCTCCAGGCGGTGGTCCCGGTTATTCCCGGTGACGATGAAGAGTCTCTTTCAGAACGGATTCTTAAAGAGGAACACCGGCTGTTACCCCAGGCAGTGAGACTGATCGCCGCAGGACGCCTGGAGCTTAATGGCCGACAGGTAACCATATTGCCAGAGGAGGTAAATTGATATGAGTAAGAGAGCTCTGATCAGTGTTTCCAACAAGGATGGAGTGGTAGAGTTCGCGCAAGGTCTGGAAGCCCTGGGTTGGGAGATGATCTCCACCGGTGGTACTTACGATCTTCTGAAACGTTCAGGGGTAAACGTAACCATGGTTTCCGATGTAACCGGTTTCCCGGAGATCCTGGACGGGAGGGTCAAAACCTTGCACCCTAATATCCATGGAGGGATACTGGCCCGTCGTATACCTGAACATATGCAGCAACTGGAGAAGAACCGGATTGATCCTATAGACATGGTGGTAGTAAACCTCTACCCCTTCCGGGAAACCATCCAGAAACCCGGAGTCACCCTGGAAGACGCGATTGAAAACATAGACATTGGTGGTCCCACCATGATCCGGTCCGCGGCCAAGAATTATCAGGATGTAATAGTGGTGGTCGAACCGCGGGAATACCCGGCAATTCTTGCTGAACTCCAGGCCGGGGGAGATATAAGTGCTGATATGCGTTTCAAGCTGGCCAAACAGGCCTTTGCTCATACGGGTTTTTACGATTCCATGATTGCCCAGTACCTGGGCGGCCTCCTGGGAGAGAAGTTTCCCGAGGTACTGGTCTGGGGCGGCGAAAAGATTCAGGAGATGCGGTATGGTGAGAATCCTCACCAGTCAGCTGCCCTTTACCGTGAGGCTCTGGCCGTAGGAGGACTGCCTCTGGCCAAGCAGCTGAATGGCAAGGAACTATCCTATAATAATATGGTCGACGCCGAAGCGGCTTTTGCCCTGGTGAAGGAGTTTACGGAACCAGCCTGTGTGATCATCAAGCATACTAACCCCTGTGGGGCGGCTATTGGCAAGAACCTGTCCGAAGCCTACTGTCGGGCATTCGGAGCCGATCCGGTTTCAGCCTACGGCGGAATAATTGCCTTTAACCGCAAGGTTGATGCCGAGACTGCCAGACAGGCGGCGGAGCCCTTCATGGAAGTAATAATTGCTCCCGGTTATGAGGCTTCAGCCCTTTCGATATTGTGTGCCAAAAAAAACCTGCGGCTCCTGGAACTGCCAATGGACCGACAGACCGGTCTGCAGATGAAGAGTGTAGTAGGAGGCATGCTGGTTCAGGATCTGGATACCATACCTTTGAAATTAGGCGACCTTAAAGTGGTAACGGAGCGGCAGCCTTCGGCTGAGGAACTGGCTGAACTGGCCTTTGCCTGGAAGGTGGTCAAGCACGTCAAGTCCAATGCTATCGTCGTTACGAAGGATAATACCACTCTGGGGGTGGGCGCCGGCCAGATGAACCGGGTGGGGTCTGCCAGGCTGGCCCTGGAACAGGCGGGTGACAGCTGCCAGGGAGCCGTGCTGGCTTCGGATGCCTACTTCCCCTTCAAGGACACGGTCGAATTGGCCGGACAGTATGGCATAAAGGCCATAATTCAGCCCGGTGGATCCATCCGCGATCAGGAGAGCATTGACGAATGCAACCGGCTGGGTATCGCCATGGTCTTCACCGGTGTCCGCCACTTCAGACACTAGATAAGAAGCAAACACGCAAGCTGGGCTCGCGCAAGTCGGGGACGGTTCTTTACTTGCGCGGCCACGCAAGTAAAGAACCGTCCCCGACTGATGGTGGTATCCAACTGGCTTTCTGAAATGGGAGGTGTAGCAGTGGGCAAGAATGTGCTGGTGATTGGGCAGGGTGCCCGGGAACATGCGATGGTCTGGAAGCTAAGCCAGAGCCCCGGGATCGGGCGGATCTTTGCGGCACCGGGGAACGCAGGCATCGCGGAAATCGCGGACTGCTTTGATGTCAAAGGGAGCGATACCCGGCAGTTGCTGGATTTAATAGAAAGAAAGAAGATTGACCTGACCGTGGTAGGCCCCGAGGTTCCACTCATGGAAGGTGTGGTTGATGAGTTTGAGGCCCGGGGGCTCAGGATTTTTGGGCCGCGCCAGAATGCGGCCATCCTGGAGGGGAGCAAGGTCTTTACCAAGAACCTCTTCAAAAAGTATGGTATTCCTTCCGCCGAGTTTGGCTCATTCTCGGATATAAATGAGGCCCGTGAATACTTGCGGGAAAAGGGTGCCCCGATTGTGGTGAAGGCAGACGGACTGGCGGCTGGCAAGGGTGTGGTGGTGGCCATGGATGAAAAGACTGCCTCTGCAGCGTTGGACATGATCATGCTGGACCAGGCCTTTGGGACAGCGGGTCATGAGGTGGTTATCGAGGAATGCCTGCAGGGTGTGGAAGTGAGCGTTTTTGCACTCTGTGACGGAAAGACCGTGAGTTACATGGTGGCGGCGCAGGACCACAAACGGGTTTTTGACGGTGATCAGGGCCCTAACACGGGAGGAATGGGGGCCTACAGCCCTCCACCTTTCTATACCCCCGATTTGCACCAGCGGGTCATGAACGAGGTATTGGAGCCGGTGGTCAAAGCCATGGCCGCTGAGGGCCGTCCCTACAAGGGGGTTCTCTATGCCGGTCTGATGTTAACCGCGGATGGTCCCAAGGTCCTGGAGTTCAATGTCCGCCTGGGTGACCCGGAAGCGCAGGCGATTTTGCCTTTGATGGAAACCGATTACCTGACGGTGTTGGAGGCGGTGATCGACGGCACCCTGGATCAGACTCCAATATCGTTTTTTCACCGGGCCAGCGTGTGCGTGGTTCTGGCCTCAGCCGGATATCCGGGCAAGTATGCCACCGGGCGTGTAATTACCGGTTTGGGTGATGTCTCACCGGACACCATGATCTTTCATGCCGGGACCAGGCGCCAGGGGACCCAATTGGTGACCGACGGGGGACGGGTACTCAGCGTGGTCAGCACCGGGGATACTGTAGCGCAGGCAATTGACCGGGTCTATAGCGAGATTCCAGGGATCCACTTCGAAGGGATGCACTACCGCAAGGATATTGGCTTCCACGCATTGAAATTATAGTAATCATACCCGAGAGGAGATTCGCATGGGTTCAGACAAGGAAGACAAGGCCATAAGAACCCCGAATTACCATTTGCGGCGGCTCCTGGTGCTCATCGCGCTATTGGGAGCGGTGGCCCTCTTTATTTATGCCCCGACGCGTGAGTTCATAAAGACCACAGTCTTGCTGGGCATGCCGGCCCTGGTGGTATGGAGTTATTGGCGCCGCTTTATCAGGTTTTCCTGGACCTGGTGGATCTCGTCTCTTATTCTTTTGGCCTTAGCCGTGGGATACGGGTTTATGATCACCGGACTTCCAGAAAAGCTGGCGGTTAAGAGTATTGAGAGAGAGGCCGGAATCTACCTGACTCAGGGCCGTTACGACCTGGCCATCGAAAAATACCGCGAAATGGAACGCTATGACCGGAAGGACCGGATGGAACGCAAGATCGAGGAAGTCAAGATCCAGAAGGGGTATGATGCCTCCTACCGTAAAGCTCAGAAGATGGCCAACGAAGGCAACTACGATGAAGCCCGCCGCCTGTTGAATAACATCCCTCTGGAGGCCATCGTATATCCCCAGGCCCGCGAATTATTACGAGAGTTGGAAAAGGACTGATAGTATGGTTGACCTGCAGACTATAAAGAACGATCCGATCATCAGACAGTACATGGAAATGGCCAACCAGTTCATGGGCAATATCGGTGCCATAGAACACAACACCGCCCATGCCGATCTGGTAGCCTCCTTAAGCTACGATATCATCTTTACCCTCGGTTACCCCCGGCGGGAGGCGGAAGTAGCAGCCATTGCCGGGTATCTTCATGATATTGGCAACCTGGTAAACCGTTATGGACATGGCACCTCCGGAGCCATAATGGCTTTTGAACACCTTCTGGACCTGGGAATGGACCCCGAGGAGATAGCCACCATCATGGGAGCTATTGCCAATCATGAGGAGCATGCCGGTGGTTATGCGGTAAACAATGTTTCAGCAGCGGTGATCCTGGCTGACAAATCTGATGTCAA
>DCTH01000128.1 GCA_002329495.1 Syntrophothermus sp. UBA1445
CTCCTGAACCATTCGCTGTTGGGGGGTTCCGCAAACTGCAGATGAAGCTGCCCTCCTACACGCCGGCATGCCGCCAGCAAAGCATTTCTGTCGACGTCATTCATACTGTGCGCCTTCAGCTCCCGGCACCCAGCAGCCAAACAACGGCCAGGGCAGCCGCCAGAAGAAAGACAGCAGCTACAACCGTCCCTCTCGGGGAGGGGATAATCTGCAAAAGCACATCCAGTTGTTCCGGGGAAGACAGTTCATCCAATGCGGCGGTCCGATACAATTCGGGCTTCATCCTTTCATCCTCCAATCACAACTATATTTTACAGCAAGATGCATTTACTGGTATCGACCATACCAAGAAAAACTACGGAAGACTGAAACCTGCATGGTTCATGTTGCCGGGCAGAGGAGCAGGAATAGGCACAGGGTAGGGCAACGTGGGAATTAAGGCGCAATATGCCACCGTTATGCCTTTATCGCATCGGAAAGGGGCAGATCGCGATACCGCGCCTGCCGTTCCAGCGTTGGGGTGTCCGCCTGGTACATCCGGCGAAACTGGGAAGGGGTGCATTGAAAGAATTGCTTGAAGTGCTTAACCAGGTATTTGTGGTCGGAAAATCCGCATTCCAAACCTATGTCGAGAACCCGTTTATTGGTGCTTAGAAGCAGCTTGGCCGCATTTTCACACCGGCTGTAATACAGGAAGTTCAAAAAGGTTGACCCCAACTTCTCTTTAAGATCGTGAGACAGATGATAATGACTGATATCCAGTTCCGCCGCCAGTTCTTTGAGTACCGGAGTCATCTGAAGATCATGGTTGATGCGTTTAGCCATTTGCCGAAGCCTTTCGACAAACCTTTCCTCAAATGGTTCCGTCCCGAACCCCCAGTGCAAAAAGTCAAAGTTGCAGGTAACATAATTGAGCATGGCGGCCAGTAGGTTTTCGATGTGGTTTCTCTGCTCAGCGCCGGGGTTTAAATTGAAGGCCTTTACCAGGCGGGCGATGTGTTCCTTTAATCCCTGGTATTTTTCGGGGGACTTGGCTTCGTGGTAGGTGGAACAGCAATAAATGAATACGTACCGGTCCTCAGCCAGGAGACTCCGGTAAAATTCAGCATCGATTTGAATAAACAGGATTTCATTGTCCTGGCTGGGGGTGATGCGGTGCAGTTCACTGGGGTTGATGACTGCCAGGTCGTTGGCAGACAGCTGAAGGTGGTCGTCGCCAATATTCATATTGACGGTACCCTTCAAGACCTGTAATATCTCCAGGGTGTTATGCCAGTGGTAGGGATATTCCTCAACACACCTGGCAAATACGTTGACGGGCAGCCCATGGGAAAATTTAATTACTTCAGGACGCAATAACCGTTTCACCTTCTCCCGCGAAAGTCACCGCAGCGTTCCTCTCTTCAATTATAAAACTAATGCCCGGCGCCCGGGAATGTCAACCGGCATGTTGGCGATGGCTTGATAAAAATAAAAGCCAGCTCAGCCCCCGCCTTTCTTTATTCGGAGTCTGTTGGGGCATCCCGTTAACCCTGGAATCCAGTCCGCTGTTTTATTTATACGATTTACCGAAGAAAACTGGCTGGAATATCGGTTACCTTGCTTCAAAAAAAAACGTGGCTGCAGTTTACACCCAGCCACGTTTTACATCTCCTGTTATTGAGCCGATCAGACTTTACTAGCTCTGTTTCGGCATCGCTACAATTCAAACGGACGAATCAGATGATACCTGATATTAGAATGCGGGTACACAGGCTCCCTGGTAGGTTTCCTCCAGGAACTGCTTAACCTCTGGGGATTGGAGAGCAGCCCCCAGTTTCACAATGGCCTCGTTATCCTTATCTTCTGGCCGAACTGCCAGAACATTGGCAAACGGTGAATCCTTGGGCTCCATGGCAATTGAGTCCTTAACCGGGTTCAGGTTAGCTTCCAGGGCATAGTTGCTGTTAATGACGCAGAGGTCCAGGTCATCCAGTCCCCGAGGAAGCATGGCAGCATCCATCATTTTGATCTCAACGTTTTTGGGGTTCTCAACGATGTCACGTTCCGTAGCAGTTACTCCTACGCCTTCCTTCAGCTTCAGTACTCCTGATGCATCCAGGACCATCAGCGCACGTCCGCCATTGGTAGCATCATTGGGAATACCTATCGTGGCGCCGTCAGCCAGTTTATCCAGACTGTCAATCTTTTTCGAGTAGACTCCCATGGGCTCGTTGTGAACCTTGGTAGTCCAGACCAGATCGGCATTGTTGTTGGCATTATAATCATCCAGATACGGTATGTGTTGGAAGAAGTTGGCGTCGATCTGTTTGTCCTTGAGCGCCGGGTTTAACAGCACATAATCGGTAAACACCTTGATCTCCAGGTCGATTCCCTGCTCCTTGAGCATGGGTTTTACTACTTCCAGGATCTCAGCGTGGGGCTTGGCGGTACAGCCAACTACCAGTTTGGTGCTTTTGGTACCAGGATCCTCGGCATTCTGATTGCCGCATCCTGCCACCAGGGAACCCACCAACAGTAAACAACACAGGATAACCAGTACTTTTTTCATTCGTCTGTTACCTCCTTTTCTTTGCAACTCGTGCTGCCAGGTTATCTCCCAGCATCTGCACACCCTGAACCAGGATAATCAGTACTATTACGGTTGACCACATCACCAGATCCTCGTAACGCTGGTAACCATAATAATAGGCCAGTGTTCCCAAGCCACCTCCCCCCACAATGCCGGCCATGGCAGAGTATCCCACCAGGTTGATGGTGGTTATAGCGACCCCGAGAAATATCGAGGGCATGGCTTCCGGAACTAACACCTTATATATCACCTGCCAGGGGCTGGCACCCATCGATAGAGCCGCTTCAACCAGACCCCACTCAATCTCCTTAAGTGACGATTCCACTAACCGGGCTACAAAAGGAACCGCTGCCAGGGTCAGAGGGACAATCGAAGCAACGGTGCCGATTGGGGTCCCTATCACCCAGCGGGTGAAAGGTATCAGCAGGATTAAGAACACGATGAATGGTATGGAACGGGTGATATTGACAATCGATCCCAGTATCTGGTTGATCTTGTTGTTTTCCAGGATATGACCCGGTGAAGTGGTTACCAGAACGACCCCCAGGGGCAACCCCATGACATAGCTGAAGAAGGTCGATATCGCCACCATATAAATGGTCTCCCAGGTGGCTATCGCCAGGGCCTCCGGAACCCAGGAGTTAGCTTCCCACAAGACCAGCAGCGATTCCTGAGATATGAACCCGATCAGAGTCTCAATCATTGCGCAACACCTCGATTTCCAGTCCGCGATTGCGCAGGTAGGCCAAACCGCTGTCAATCATGTCCGGACTCCCCATCAGTTCCAGGGCCAGGTTGCCGAAGGGCGTATCCTTGACCCGGTCAATATTGCCATAGAGTATATTGGCCTCCACGTCATACTGCCTGATCATGGAGGAGATGATCGGTTCCCCTGCCGATGCACCGATAAACGATACCCGCACCAGTCGAGTGGCCATTTTTCCGTTGTCACCGTTGGACCGGTGCAACAGTTCCTCCGGGATCTCACGGTTGATGACGGTGCCGATAAAACTGCGGGNNGTCGATCACCGCTACCCGGTCACAGACCTCTTTGATAACCCCCATGTCATGAGTTATCAAGAGGATGGTGAGATTCAAGCGCCGGTTAATATCCCGCAACAGTCCCAGGATGGATCGGGTCGTCTGGGGGTCCAATGCTGAGGTGGCCTCATCGGACAGCAGGAGACTGGGACGGTTGGCCAAGGCCCGGGCAATGCCTACCCTCTGCTTTTGGCCGCC
>DCTH01000195.1 GCA_002329495.1 Syntrophothermus sp. UBA1445
GAGGGACTCGAACCCCCGACCTCTTGCATGTGAGGCAAGCGCTCTAACCTGCTGAGCTAATCGCCCGCTGGCGAAGATTATCATACTAAATCATAGCCGTTTTGTCAATGTTACAGCGGCGCGAAGACATCTCTGGTGACCATGGTCTGTGCCCGCCCCGGGCCGACTGCCAGCAGGGAATGATTTACACCGCTTAACTCGACCATCTTGTTAACGTACTCCTGGGCCGCAAATGGCAGATCCTCAAAACGTCTAATCCCGGCAATATCCTGCTGCCAACCTTTCAATTCGATATATATGGGTTCGCACTCCTGCAGAACCTCCAGGCTCTCCGGGAACTCGCTCAGAGTTTGACCCCGGTACTTGTAGGCCACGCAGATTTTTATCTTCTCCATGCCATCCAAGACATCCAGCTTGGTGATAGCCATATCAGTCAGACCATTGATCCGGGCCGCATATCTGAGAATGACTGCATCCAGCCACCCACAGCGTCGCGGTCTGCCGGTAGTCGTACCGTATTCATCACCCCGCTCCCGGATCAGTTCACCAATATCGTCGAACAATTCCGTAGGGAACGGACCCTCTCCAACCCTGGTGGTATAGGCCTTGACCACACCTATCACCCGGTTGATCTTCGTCGGGCCAACCCCGGCCCCAACACAGGCGCCCCCTGAGACCGGGTGCGAAGATGTCACATAAGGATAAGTCCCATGATCGATATCCAAAAGGGTTCCCTGCGCACCTTCAAAAAGCACCTTTTTACCCTCATCTATGGCCTGGTTAATCAGCAGTGAGGTATCTGCAACCATGGGCCGCAAGCGTTCTGCGTAATAACGGAACTGTTCCAGAAGATCCTCAAACACAAAAGCCGGACGGCCATATATCTTATCCAGGATTCGGTTTTTCTCTTCTACAATCGCCTTCAGTTTCTCAGGAAATACATCGCCATCCAGGAGATCGATAACCCGAAATCCAGTCCTGCTGATTTTATCAGCATACAGCGGGCCTATCCCTCGCTTGGTGGTACCGATTTTGCGGCTGCCATTTTCCTGAAGCGAATCCAACTCCTTATGGTACGGCATAACAATGTGCGCCCGGCTGCTGATTTTAAGCTTACTCACATCAATACCCTTGTCACGCAAACCGTCTATTTCCTGCAACAGAATCATCGGATCCAGCGCAACACCATTGCCAACCACCGACACCTTATCCGGGTACAGAATCCCTGATGGAATAAGGTGAAGCTGAAACTTGTGATCCCCGACTACCACTGTATGCCCGGCATTGCTGCCTCCCTGGTACCTCACAACGTAGTCAGCTTTTTCTGCCAGGAAGTCAGTGATCTTTCCTTTACCTTCATCGCCCCATTGGGCTCCCACCAAAACTACCGTAGACATGGACCCACCTCCTGTGGACGGCCTTGACCGCAGTCACACCTAATCTTATCAATTGATACCATTTAAGTCAACGAACTACACATCCGGTAAAATGGGCACCTATTATACCTTATGCCTCTTTTACCTGGACGTTAACTTCCGCCACAGCCTTCTGGTGCAGTCTGATTCGTACCGGGTACTCTCCCAGGTGCCGGATAGGTTCCTTGATTTCAACCCGTTTCTTGTCTACCTCAACCTTATATTGGGCCTTCAGGGCATCGGTGATCTCCTTGGAAGTGACCGCACCGAATAACTTGCCGCCCTCCCCACACTTGGCATGAACGACAACTGTCTGTCCCTCTATTTTTCCCTTAATCCATTTGGCCTTTTCCTCTTCCTTTTCTTTTCTCTTCTCTTCCCGCTCGTTTTTCTGCTGCAATTCCCGCAAACGAGCCTCGGATGCTTCAGCAACCAGATTCTTTGGAAGCAGGAAATTACGGGCATAACCGTCGGATACCTGTACGACATCTCCCTGCTTTCCCAGTTTCGGCACATCTGTTAACAGGATCACTTTCATGCCGGACTCCCCCTTTTCCCATCTAAATTTCTATAATCGATCAGAGGATCAAAGACCCCTAATACAGTAATAAACAGGCAGGCCTGAATGGGAAGGAACGTCATGACCAGGATCATGACAACCAGGACCCAGGACCTGACCTTCCAGTGCCTGATAAGATAAAACGTCAGACTCACCCCAAAATAAAAGGCAATAGGAACCATCAGGAAGAGAATATTGGCTCCGACCTGGTTGACCAGTTCAAGGTCCCAGTGTGCTCCCACCAACCATAAAGCCAGACCCGCAATGATAACCCAATCCAACTGCCAGGCCATGCGGTGCATCGTAAAGGGCGGACTTGACAACAGGCCCCGGCTCCGGAGCAGGAATCTTCCAATGGTGATTCCCAACAGTATCCTGACCCAGCTCTCCGCAATGTACAGGCTGGGACGCAACGCAGTCAGACTCTCCAGGAAGCTGTCAAAGTACCCCTTAAGGACTGAACGGGTTAGTCCCTGGGCCGCATAGTATTCATCTAACCCCGAAGCTTCCAGAGTCGGCAGGAAGACATGCTTAAAGTAATCGACAAATGCGATCTCAATGGAATGCATACTTAATTGGCTGGCCTGCACGTGGAATTTGTAGAGCCAGAACAATCCGAAACCGATTACCCCGGCGGCGAAACCACCGGTCAGTACTTTTCCCAATGAAGAACGACGCGTAACCAGATAACCCGCAACCCAACCCGGTAGTATCGACAAAAAAATAAAGGGCACAGACTCGGTTTTAAGTGCTGATACAGTAACCCCAATAACACATAAGGTTATTACAGACAGGAACCCAAATCCCTGTCTGCCAGACACCATTATAACCGAGATTGCCAGAATACTCCACAAGCCGCTTAACTGCGGCAGAAACTTAAATCCGAGCCCAATAACCAGGACGACTGCTAAAAAACCCGGTATCTCAAAGGTTTTGTTCACTTTTTCTTATTCTCCAGATACGCCAACAAAGCGGAAAGATCCCCATACCACTTCTCGACTTCGTGGGCCTCATTAATACTTAGTTTGAGCTTGCTCTCCACTTTGAAGTCAATATACTGGAAATTTACTCCTACCCGCTTGCCTAATATGTAGGTAGTTATCATGATTGTGGCCAGACAATCGCTGATTGCCTCATCGCCCGCTTTAAGAAGGCTTTTTAACAGGGCAGCTACCGACTCGACCAGCTCAGCTTTGAGCCACTCAATAGTGCGCAGGTTCTTGGCAATATCCACCTGGTTTTTCAAATTCAGAATATCCACCTCCGTCTGTCGTCCCATCATACTTCTCTAACCTCCGGAGGTTTTCCTTCTGAACACTCGTATTATTGCTGAACCGGAATAATAATAAAACCGCAAGACTTATACCATCTTGCGGTTACAGGACTATTCAGATGTAAAGGGAAGCAGTGCGATATTGCGAGCTCTCTTTATATCCGTGGTGATTTGTCTTTGATGATGCGCACAGTTGCCGGTAATCCTGCGTGGTAGTATCTTTCCCTTTTCCGTAATGTACCTGCGTAAGCGGGGCACATCCTTGTAATCAATGTATTCTATCTTTTCCGCGCAGAAATTGCACGGGCGCCTTTTTTTCTTGCGTTCTTTCTTCAATCGAAAACCTCCCTAGAAGGGTATTTCATCATCTTCTGCAATGTCCACTCCACCGGGATCAACCTCTCTGCCGAGCGAGTCCCAGCCATCATCCTGGGGTCGCCGGGATGATCCCGCTCCCGGAGCTTTTTCCAGGAATTTAACGGTATCAGCAAGCACATCTACCGCTTTTCTCTTTTGACCATCCTGGGTTTCATAGGTCCGGGTCTGCAACCGACCCTCTACGGCCACCAGACGGCCTTTGGTCATATAGTTAGCGACGTTTTCCGCCAGCTGCCTCCAGGCCACGATGTCGATAAAATCAGCTGGCCTTTCGCCCGCTTGATTGGTATAGGGACGATTTACGGCAATACTGAAGGTACACACCGCAATTCCATTGGCGGTATACCTCAGTTCAGGATCTCTGGTAAGACGTCCAATCAATATTACTCGATTAAGCATCCTTATCCTCCTCCCTATTCCCCTTTGCGAACGATCATGTGGCGCAGGAAACCGTCTGTAATCTTCAACACCCTGTCCAACTCATTCACAGACTCTGTTGTTCCTTTGAAATGAGCAAGCATATAGAGACCTTCACGAAAATCTTTGATTTCGTAAGCGAGTCTTCGCCTGCCCCATACTTCAAAATCCTCAAGCTCACCTTTGGTCTGGGCAATTATGTCCGCAACTCTGCTTTTGGCTGCCTCAACACCCTCAGATGGTAACTCAGGACTCAAGATGAACATCATCTCGTATGGACGCATCTTGTCACCTCCTCCCTTCGGACTAAGGCCCCAGGCAACACCTGGAGCAGGGATACCATATCAGTATAACAATTGCCCCATCAATTGGCAAGCCTTACAGCTGGCCTCTTATCAAGAGGTTTATCAACTCGGAGGTCGGTTTTTCAATTATCAGATCCTGGTTGTAGAGGCCCTTTAAAACTGCTATTTTATCACCTTTAGCGGTAGTCTTAAATCCGATAATACAGAACATCAGCTTGTCATCCAGGGATGCTACTTTAACCAGGTCCCCCTCCCTAAATCTGTGGTTGGTAACGTCCCTGACGCTCACATTTAACCTCTCCCTCCCCAAGGGTCTCCTGTAACAATTATATGTTGCGTCAGGGTCATTTTGTTAACCGGACTGGTCGCTCTTGACCACCTGGGTCATACTTTTTTCAAACTTGGAGCGGGGCATCATCACCTGATGTCCACAGCCGCAGCAGCGAATCTTTATATCCGCACCAACCCTGGTAACCACCCACTCCCAACTGCCGCAGGGATGTTTTTTCTTCATCCTGACAACATCGCCAAGATTGAATTTTTTTATCTCCATCCCAATCCCCCCTTCAATCATTGCGGCCTGCTGATAGCTGCTGCTATAAAAACGGAATTGAATAAACTCGGGCTAGCTCTTGAAGGTTAAAGCACCCATTTATCGGAGTAACACCGCCCCAAAGCCCTTCCAAAGGGACCGGAGGGTAAAACTTATATAGTAATCACCTTGTCGGCAGCGGACACTCGCTCCAATATGGAATACATATTACTGACCCGGCCAACCATCAGCTGATTCTTAAGATTATAGTAATCCAGGCAAGTCCCGCAGGATAGGATCTCAACCCCTGATTGTTCCAATTCCAGCAGGTAATCCAGCACCTCTGAACCTTGTGAGGTCAAGGTCACCCCGCTGTTAATGAAGATCATTGTAGCCACTGTATCCTTCATTTGTGTCAGGGTATAGAGGAAACTCTTCATCAGAATCTTGCCCAGAGCATCGTCCCCACGCCCCATGTACTGACCGGTAATAAGAATAACTCCATCACTGTATTCGGCTTGATCCGGTCGGGGTCCAGTTTTCTCAATATGAATATGATAGTCCTTGCCCTGTTGTTCTACCTCAACATTGTAGCCCAGCCCCTGGGCCAAACGACTGACATTCTCCAAGGCCGCCTCATTATCCACTATAGTGGTCACTGACTCTCCCCCCGTCTCGAGAGCTTTCTTGGTCAGGATAACCGGTTGGGGGCAGGAGAGTCCCCGGGCATCAATATGGTCCTGCATTTACTCACCCCTTGCTACTCTAATATGTCCTGATCCGGCCTTCTTGACCTGGCCGATCAGGGTCAGTCCGACTGCTTTATTCCGAGCCACCCGCTCCAGCTCAGGGCTCCTCTCAGGGTCGACCGCCATCAGCAGTCCGCCCGAGGTTTCCGGGGAATACATAAGATCTAAGCGGGTTCTGTCCACCCCACCTGTCACTTCGACCCTTCCCTGCAGGTGATCCCGGTTAGCATACGCCCCGGCGGGAATGAGTCCCATGACGGCCAGATCCTCGACCCCATTCAATAGAGGAAGCTTGCCCGCCCACAGTTCAATCTGTACCTGACTGGCGGCGGCCATTTCCATCGCATGACCGAGGAGACCGAAACCAGTTATGTCGGTGGCCGCATTGACCCCTACCTCCATCATAACGTCTCGCGCGGTTTTGTTCAGCTGGGACATTGAATGAACCGTAAGATCAATCAGCTCTTCCGAGGCCATTTCGCCTTTGATCGCTGTAGTCACGATACCTGTTCCCAGTGGTTTGGTCATATACAGCAGGTCACCCACCTTAGCCCCCCGGTTGGATACAACCTTCCCGGGATCAATCACCCCGGTAACCGAAAGGCCGTATTTGGGTTCCTGGTCATCCACCGTATGGCCCCCCACCAACACCGCACCGGCTTCTTCGATCTTGGCAAGGCCTCCTCTTATTATCGCCTGCAGGACCGAAACATCCAGACATTCTGGGAAACAGACGATATTCATAGCTGTTAATGGTTCCCCTCCCATGGCATATACATCGCTTAAGGCGTTGGCCGCAGCAATCTGCCCAAACAGGTAGGGATCATCAACCATGGGAGTAAAAAAATCCACCGTCTGAATCAATGCCGTCTGCTCCGATAGTTTAAAAACACCTGCATCATCAGCGTGTTCAAACCCGACCAGCAACCTGGGATCTGGCCTAAACTTTATTCCGGCTAAAACTTGGCTCAGGGTCCCCGGACCCAATTTAGCCGCTCAGCCGGAAGCTCTGACCATCTGGGTCAGCTTCAGTTGATCCCCAGTCAATTGTCCTCCCCCCCTGTCTATTCAAACTTTTGCATGAATGAGCGATATGCCTTGTAAGTAGCGTAGATATCGGACTTGGCTGCTACTTCAAACGGTGAATGCATTCCCAGTAAAGCCACACCGCAATCCACCACATCCATCCCGTACCGGGACAGAAAATGGGCCACCGTGCCGCCGCCGCCCTGA
>DCTH01000038.1:0-636 GCA_002329495.1 Syntrophothermus sp. UBA1445
TTCCGTACGGACCGGAGGTCTCTTGGGTGACCATGTTGAATGAAGTCATGGATGGAGAGTTTATCAATGAGGGGATAAACGGCAATACCACCGGCGAAATGCTGAACCGGTTTTCCCGGGATGTCTTATCCTACAGTCCGGATTATGTAATCATCATGGGCGGGGCCAATGATATCGTATGGAGGGAGTCTATCGACCGTATCGTCTGGAACCTTGAAGAGATGGTCAAGTTGGCTGCCGGTGAGGGAATAAAGGTGGTCCTTGGACTTGTGACCCCGATTAATTATCCGGAAGCTGAGGCCCGTTTGAAGCGAGTCAGGGATTGGATGAGAAAACATGCCGCTGAGAATAATCTGGAAACGATAGATTTCTATAGCGCTTTCTTTAACTCTGAGGGAATCCTCCAGGAAGAACTGCTGCTGGATGAAGCTCATCCCACCCGTGAGGGTTACCGCCGGATGTTTGAAGCCATACCTCTTTCAATATTTGACTGATCACACATTTCCTGCATTATCTCATCTATACCTTTCTCAATCTGCCAGACATTATCAGGCAATTGCAGGAATCAAAGTCTATCTGTGGTATTGTTAATTACATAGTGTGCAAATGATTTTGTTTATTCACACAAGAGGTGTA
>DCTH01000038.1:648-7855 GCA_002329495.1 Syntrophothermus sp. UBA1445
AGTTCATGTACCCTTTCTGCAACTGTCTGTGGATCGAGGATGAGTTTAACTGTCTGGTTGACTCCAGCCCGACAGATAATGAACTGGCCAAAATCGCCGGAAAACCCGTGCATTTAATCGTCAATTCGCACGGACATATAGACCATAACCGGGCCAATTACCGCTTTCCCAAGGCCCGGGTGCTGCTGCATAAGACCAATCACTCTCTGGTGGAATCAGCCGAAGGCTATCTGCACGAGTTTGGTTTCGACCGATACCTTGATGAGGCCGGGCGCACCATGTACCTGCGGAAGCCGGGTTACCGCCCCCGTCCGGCTGATGGGACCCTGGAGGACGGCCAGGTTATAAGTGTTGGCCGGACCCGTTTTCAGGTAATACACCTGCCGGGCCACATCTATGGTCACTGCGGTTTTTTCTTCCCTGATGAGGGAATTGTCTATACGGGTGACATCGATCTCAATAAGTTCGGTCCCTGGTACGGCAATATCTCATCGAGTGTCGATGATTTTATTAACTCCATCAACAAGCTGATCGCCATGCAGCCGGAGATGATGATAACCAGCCATGGCACCCGGGTGATAACCGCCGGCGTAAAAGCAGGCCTCTCCCGTTATCGGGACATCATTTATCAGCGGGAGGAAGAGATCATCAAACTGCTCTACCGGGGAAAGCATACGGTGTGGGAAATTGGTGCGGAACTGCCGATATACAAACGGATGCTGGAACCGCGGGAGATTTTCTACCTTTACGAATGCGCCATGGACTGGAAACACCTGGAGCGCCTGGAACGACTGGGCCGGGTAGAACGTAAGGGGGATAAGTATTTTCTTAACCATGGGATCAGGCCTTTCAACCTGAGCCTTGGTTAGACTTTCAACGGAATTGGGGGGGGAATATGAGATCGGAGTTGAAGAAGCTCTCCCAACATGTATCACTGTTGGAGGCTCCTGAGTACGCTTTTCCGTATTGCAACACCATCCTGGTCGAGGATGACCTTTGCTGTCTCATTGACACGTCAGTGACTGACGACGCCTTTCACTACCTGCGCACCAGACGCCTGGACCTGATAATCAGCACCCATTATCACATCGACCATAACATGCACAACAACCATCTATTGCAGGCAAAGATAATGGCGCACGAAGCCGATTTCCCGTACCTTGGCTCGCGCGAGCGTTTTATTACCACCCTGGGTGTACAGTACTTCGGTGAAGACCTTAATCGTTATTTAAAACTGGATAAACTGCATTACGAGTTCCGGGAACCACATGAGACCATGATTGATGGTAAGGTGATTGACCTGGGTCATACCAGGGTCGAGGTGCTGCACCTTCCCGGTCATACCCCGGGCCATTGTGGTTTTCTGTTTCCCGACCTGGGAATGGTTTTTTCGACTGATCTGGACCTGGCCCGATTTGGGCCCTGGTATGGGAATGTCTTGTCCGACGTTAATGATTTCATAAATTCTATTGACCGGGTGATTGCGATGAAACCGGAGATGCTGATAACCAGCCATGCCACCGGACCCATAACTTCCAATATCCAGGTCCGCATGACCAGGTTCCGAGATGTGATCTACCAGCGGGAGAAAGGGGTTGTCGAAGCACTGTACCGGGGTAAACATACCCTCTGGGAAATCGTTGATGAGAACATAATCTACCGCAGGTTCTATGAGCCCCAGATGCGTTATTTCGAGTGGTTCATGATCAGGCAGCACGTACAGCGCCTGGAAAAGCTGGGCAAGGTCTTTTGCGACAATGACCGCTACTATCTCTACGACGGCGTCCGGCCTTCCAATATCAACCTCGCTTAAGATGACACGGGGACGGTTCTTTACTTGCGCNNGCAAGTAAAGAACCGTCCCCGACTTGCCCCTTCCTAACCTCTAAACGGTAACCGGGGTCTGTTCCCGGGGCATTGGTCTGATCTCGATTACCCGGGGTTCCTCTTTGGGCTGCCATACCTTGACTGAGGCCCGGGGCAGGTTGGCGGCATCGCTGTAGCGTGCGGTTATGGATGCGGCCCAGCTTATATCATCAGGCTCCGGGTCACCAAAGTAGCGGAGCAGGGAGGTGGGGCCTGGATGGGTGGTTACCTTGAAGAGGTAATCATCCGGATCCGCGAGTTTCAGCAGAATCTCATTTTCCGTGGCCTTGCGGCCTACCACCAGTATGGCCCGGGAATCAAGCCGGAAATGGCGTCCATGTTTGAGTACCTCAGTCTCATGGGGTTTGGCCTCCGGTCTCAGTTGGAGAAGATGGCGCAATCGT
Organism: Syntrophothermus sp. UBA1445; assembly: GCA_002329495.1. Taxonomy (GTDB): domain Bacteria; phylum Bacillota; class Syntrophomonadia; order Syntrophomonadales; family DTU052; genus DTU052. The sequence goes on from DCTH01000038.1 coordinate 2,919, forward strand.
TTGGAGTAGTTCTCCATCGTCAAGAGGCACCCACCGGCTGGAGACGGGTAATCGGTGATTCCCAGTTCCGCAGCTAACTCCATCTGTCGCACGCGGGAACGGCCGCTTATATCCAGGAGTTTTTCGCGGTCGATCCAGCCTTTTTCTTCCGGAATGGTCGGTGGCAGGAGCTTCGCTGAGAGCGGTCTGAGGATTAACCCCCGAAAACCCGAAATCTTGTCAACTGCTCCCAGTGCCGACTTGTTCTGACCCATGGGGCGCTGTCCCAAAACCTCACCGGTAATGATGAAACTGCCTCCGCTCTCCTGCATGTACTCGCCGGCCTTCCTGATCATAAAGCCATGACAGTCGATACAGGGGTTCATATTCTTTCCATACCCGTATTTAGGGTTCCTGAGCACATCCATGTATTCTTCTGATATATCAATGGTCTTTAGAGAAATATTTAGGTCATTCGCAGCCTGAGTCATTTTCTGATCGCCACCAAAAAACGGGGCCTTGAAATTGACTGCTTCAACCTCAATCCCTTGTCGTTTGACCAGACAGACAGCTAACTGCGAATCCAAACCTCCAGAAAAAAGACTGATCGCTTTCAAAAAAAATGCCTCCTAATATTAGCCTTGATTTATTTGTGGGTTAAGACAAAAGCCAAAGCAGGATGAAGCCGCTGGTCCATGCCGGCTTATTTACTATTGTAACCAAGATGCTCGAAATCCTTTTCCGAGATCACTCTGACCCCGTTGCGCCGTAACAAAGCCGTAGTCACTCCATCCCCGGGCAGTCGGCGGCGGCAGAAGGTACCATCGTAGATCTCACCGGACCCGCATGAGGGACTATGGGACTTAAGGATGGCCATTTTCACCTGGTTGAGGCGGGCCAGTTCCCAACAAGCATGAGCCCCACTCTTAAATGCGTCGGTAACATCATCACCCAGGGCCGTAACCACCCGTGCCCTGCCGTTGAGGACATCATTCCCGTCTCCGCCCTGGATTTCCGCCGGCGTTCTGGGAGTAGGCAGGCCGCCCATGGTCTCCGGACATACAATAATATGAGGGTGGGATGCCAGGTAAGTGCTGAGAGGAGCATAGTAATTGTTCTCTCCGTTGTACTTACAGTTGATTCCCATCAGACAAGCGCTTACCATTATCATAGACAGAACCTCATTTTGTGCAGTTACCTTATAAAATCATAATCACAAACCAACCTTATGGCAAGGAGAGTGCCATGAATATCAAAGTCCTGATTGCTGAAGATGACCCGAAAATAATCAATCTTATCCGTCTCTACCTGGAGAGTGAAGGCATGAGTGTGGTCTGTGCCTCCAATGGCCGTGAGGCAGTAAAGCTGTTCGAAATGGTCAGTCCCGACCTCATCATCCTTGATATTATGATGCCCGAAATGGATGGATTAGAGGTGTTAAAACACATCCGGAAAGAGCATTTTACACCGGTGATCCTCCTGACTGCACGGGATGATGAGCTGGATAAGGTGCTCGGACTTGAAATCGGGGCCGATGACTACGTTACCAAGCCCTTCAGTCCCCGGGAACTGGTCGCCCGGGTTAAGTCCCTGTGGAGAAGGTCCAGTGCCACCCAGCAGGAAACCGACCAACGGCTGATATTCCCCGATCTGACAATTGATAGCGAGCGCCGGGAGGTTCTGCTCAAGGACCAGCCAGTCAAGCTGACCCCCAAGGAATTTGACCTCTTGCTGTTTCTGGCCGAGTCAGCGGAACGGCCCTTTTCCAGAGACACCCTGCTGATGCGGGTTTGGAATTACGACTATCCCGGGGATGACCGCACCGTTGATGTGCATATCAAACGCCTCCGGAATAAACTCTCCCATGAGAAGTACACTTACCTGCAGACCGTATGGGGGGTGGGCTATAAATTTGAGGTGAAGCAGACTGAAGATCAGTAAGGTATGGATAAAGTTCTTCGCCAGTTATGTGATCGTTATCATGCTGGCCATGATAGTGTGGGGGGCAGCCTCCTCGGTCTTTATCGAGAATTATATGCAGCGCAGCACCCAGGAACAGCTCTTAAATACCGGAGAGGAGATCAACCAGGTGATTGGCCTGATGGGTCCTGGTCAGATTTCGGTTTCCTTTCTGAGGCTCTTAAGCCAACAATTCGATGGTGAGCTCTACCTTACAGATACCAACGGCCAGGTAGTCGCTTCCTCGCAGGGCCCTGGCGGCATGCGTCTGATGCTGTCGGAAGACGTCAGGAAAGACATTCTGGCCGGAAAAAACGTTACCCGGGCCTGGGAGATACCGGGCAACGAAGAAAGAGTCATCACCGTTGCCACGCCGATTATTCAGGGTAACCAGGTGAGCGGTGCCATCGTCCTGGCCGCACCGGTAAAAGGGGTAAAGGCCGCCACCAAAGCGGTCCAGTCCCAGGTAGGACGGGCCAGCATCATCGCCTTGATACTGGGTGCAGTGGTCAGCCTGGGAGTAGCCTACCAGATGACCGCCCAGATCCGGGAAATATCCCACGGCACCAAAAGGTTTGCCCGGGAGGACATGGAATGCCGTATTCCGGTGATCACCAATGATGAACTGGGAGAGGTAGCCCAGAGTTTTAACGAGATGGCGGAAAGGATTGCATCCAATGCCGCCAAACGCCGCAACCTGCTGGCCGGGGTATCTCACGAAGTCAGGACCCCGCTTACCAATATCCGAGGTTATGTAGAGGCCCTGCGTGATAAGGTCATCCCTCCTGAGGATATGGACCAAACCCTGGACATGATACACGATGAGGCCTTATTCATGGAAAAGATGGTCAGCGACCTTATCGACCTGTCACGTTTGGAGAGCGAGCATTACCAGCTGAACCTGACCGAGTTCAATCTTACCGATTTGATGACCAAGGTTGCACAAAAGCTGCAGCAGCTGGCAGCCAGGCGGAATACCTGTATAGTGGTGGACGATGATTCTGAGTTGCCGGTAACAGCCGATGAGATCCGTATGGAACAGCTTTTGACCAATCTGATTAAAAACGCCTTGCAGTTTACCGAGAATGGTCAGGTGGTGGTCTCTGCCCGGTTGGATGCCGAAACTCCAGTCATATCGGTGAGTGACAACGGAATAGGGATTGAGAAGGAGCAGATCCCGCTTTTGTTTGACAGTTTCTACAAGGTCGATCCTTCCCGCTCCAAACACCATGCGGAGAGCGGATTGGGGCTGGCCATGGTTAACAGCATTGTAAAACTGCACAACGGCAGTATCAATATCGACAGTGAACCGGGACAGGGTACTACCGTCACTATCGTTCTGCCGCGCCCCTCCACCAAAGTTTTATAAAATGTTCATATTTGCTTAATATTATTTGGTTATAATCAAAACAAGGTTCCACCCGAACATATTTTAAGTATATGGATGGCCAACATCCCCGGACTTCGGCGGTGGAATATTCTCGGAGCGAGTTTAATGAAAGGAGTGATGTTGATGAAACGAAATTCATTAATTACCGCGGTGTTGATTTTAATGCTTGGAATCATGTTGGGCGGTGGTATCGTCACTCACGGTCAGGACTGGCCCATCGTTAAGGACTTGATTGCCAGTGAAGAATCACTGTCTGCAACCCCTGATAGTCCTTCATATCAGACAACTGCCGGCTCGACCTCAGTTAACATAGGGCCGACCAATATTGCCGACATGGTCGAAAAAGTTAGTACCGCAGTAGTGAACATTGAAACCAAGGTCAGCGTTACTACCAACAATCCGTTTTTCAATGACCCTTTTTACCGTGAATTCTTTGGTAATTCCATGCGGCCCCGTACCCAGGTGGAAACGGGAATCGGAACCGGCTCGATCATCACTGATACCGGATATATTTTGACGAACTATCATGTGGTCCAGGGGGCTGACTCAGTATCAGTGACCCTGGTAGGCTCAAGTAAATCTCTGCCGGCTCAGGTCGTAGGTTATGATGACCAGCTTGATCTGGCAGTGCTTAAGGTCAACGCCGGGCACAAGCTGCCATATTTGACCCTGGGTAATTCCGACAACACCCGGGTAGGGGAATGGGTGGTAGCCATCGGTAACCCCTACGGACTGGACCATACCGTGACCGCCGGAGTGATCAGCGCCAAAGAAAGGCCGATTACCATTGAAGGACGCCAGTACAAAAACTTTATTCAGACAGACGCCGCCATTAATCCCGGAAATTCCGGGGGTCCTCTCCTGAATACCAGGGGTGAGGTTATAGCGATCAACACTGCGGTCAACGCGGAGGCGCAGGGGATTGGCTTCGCCATACCCATTAATACCGCCAAGGACGTACTGAACCAGTTGATCAGTAAGGGTAAGGTAGTCCGGCCATATGTGGGGGTTTACCTCCGTGATCTTTCCTCAGAAATGGCTGATTATCTAGGTGCCCCCAGCACCGAGGGCGCACTGGTAGCAGAAATCATGTCCGGCAGCCCGGCCAGCAAGGCAGGGATCAGGACCGGCGATATTATACTGGAGGTAAACGGCATCAAGATCAAAGATGCAACGAGCCTCACCGAGCGTATCGGCAAATTGAAAGTGGGTCAGGAAGTCAAGCTCAAGATCCTGCGGGAGAGAAAGACTATTGACATTATGGTAACCCTGGAAGAAAAGCCATAGAAAAAGCTGGCCACTGGAAGGGATTAGCATTCCGTTAAGCGAATAAATATAACTAAAATAAGGTCGGGGACTGGTTCCTCGACCATTTACTTGTTTCCACGATCAAGATATGGTGGAATGTAAGCAGCGGAATTTTATTTAAGAGAAACAGATCATACTTTCCCGGGTGTTTAATACAGAAGTAAGGGGTGGAAAACCAGGTGACGAGCAGTATTAAGAGAATTGGGGTATTGACCGGTGGCGGGGACTGTCCCGGACTCAACGCAGTTATCCGCGCCGTCGTAAAGTCTGCCATCCTGGGCTATAACTACGAGGTAATTGG
>DCTH01000038.1:7887-22195 GCA_002329495.1 Syntrophothermus sp. UBA1445
GGATCCTGCCGAAAGGGGGTACGATCCTCGGGACCACCAACCGTGATAATCCATTTGCCTACCCGGTTATGATCAATGGTGAGTTGGTCAAGCAGGATATGTCCTCGCGGGTCTTGTCCAACCTGCAGTCCCTGCATATTGATGCCCTGGTGGTCATCGGCGGCGACGGAAGCCTGTCCATTGCCAACGAAATGGCCAAGCTGGGAGTCAATGTTGTCGGGGTTCCCAAAACAATAGATAACGATCTTTCAGCGACCGACTATACATTTGGTTTCAACACGGCGGTGGCTACTGCCACTGATGCCATTGACCGATTGCATACCACGGCGGAGAGTCACCACCGGGTGATGGTCCTGGAAGTGATGGGACGGTACGCCGGCTGGATTGCCCTGGAATCAGGGCTGGCCGGAGGCGCAGATATCATCCTCATTCCAGAAATACCATATGACATCCAATCAGTTTGTAACAAGGTAAATGAACGTTATGCTGCCGGCAAGAAATTCAGTATTGTGGTGGTTGCAGAAGGTGCCCACCCGGTTGGCGAGGGCATGGTGGTAAAATATACGGTGGCCGAGAGCCACGACCCGGTAAGACTGGGCGGTATCGGCAATAAGGTGGGAGCTGACATTGAAAAGATAACCGGCAGTGAAGCCCGGGTAACTGTTTTAGGTCACCTGCAGCGCGGCGGCAGCCCTTCGCCTTTCGACCGGATACTGGGGACCAGGCTGGGAGTTGCAGCGGTTGAAAGCATTAATAATGGCCTTTTTGGGACCATGGTCAGCTTGCGCGAACCTAATATCGTGAACGTACCTTTGGTGGATGCAATACATGAGCTGAAGAAGGTGCCGGTTGATGGCGATTTAGTTGCTGCTGCTCGTGCCATAGGAATCTGTATGGGTGACTGAACTTAAGCAGGGGAGGTGTTAGAGCCCTTCCCTTTTGCATGAATACAAGACTTACGGGGGTAGTAACATTGGGGTGAAACGGATTGCAATTCTGGGGGCGGGCGCAATGGGAGCCGGTATCGCGCAGGTGGCGGCTCAGGGTGGTTATGATGTAATTATTCGTGATCTGCAGATGTCCCTGGTACAGAAGGGTTTAAATCGTATTCACAGTTCTCTGGAAGAGAAGGTATGTTCCGGTAGGATCTCCGCGGAAGAACGGGACCGAATATTTGCACGAATTACCGGGACTACCGATCTGGCCGCGATTCATGATACCGATATGGTGATCGAAGCCATTATTGAGAACGTATCGGTTAAGAAGCAGGTTTTTGCTGAACTGGACAGCCACTGTAATGCAGATACTATACTGGGGACCAATACCTCGTCGCTTTCAATCTCGGAGATTGCTTCGGCTACTAAGAGCCCACACCGGGTAATCGGCGTACACTTCTTCTATCCTGTGCCGGCCATGGAACTGGTTGAGGTGGTAAGAGGTTTGGAGACCTCCGAGGAAACGGTGGCCAAGACCCTTGCGGTTACCCGCAATATGGGAAAAAAGGCGATTGTAGTGAAACGGGAATCGCCCGGATTTGTAGTCAACCGCATAATGGCCGGGATGATAAACGAAGCCATCTGGGTATACGGTGAAGGCCTGGCCAGTGCGGAGGATATAGATATGGCCATCAGGCTGGAAACCGGTATGAAGAAAGGGCCACTCGAAATGGCCGATATGCTGGGGCTGGATACATTGTATTCAGGAATAATGGCGCTATACGAGGAATTCAGGGATCCCAAGTACAGGCCCCACCCGTGCTTTACCACTATGGTAAAATCCGGACACCTTGGTCGCAAGACCGGTCAGGGATTTTACAAATACGACGAGTAATGCGGCTGACAACGGCCAAACCCTTGTCAGGTGCAGCTCAAAAACCGCTTAGTAAGGAGGGGGCTTTGTGGTTTGTAAACCGGTAAAACTTAGAGGTCTGCTGGTAGGTATTTTATTGGCCGCGTTTTTCTTCGGGACTGTAATCTGGGGTATAAAGTACGCTTTGGGCCCGGAAGACAAAACGTTTGAGATGATGTTGCTGGGACCAGCATATGCCATGCTACTGGTCTATACCTGTCTGTGGCTCGGTCTGGCGACCACGAAATACATGGCCAGCAACGATGGCCTGGTGATTGCCTGGCTGCATAAGCGTTATACCATCCCTTGGTCAGAGATAACCGAAGTCATAAAAGTCAATGGACGATTAAACCTTATCAGTTTCCTGGGGGTCAGCTGGCCGGGATACATCGCGGGAACCTATGACCTGAAAGGGGTTGGGACCTGTAAACTTTTTGGCACCGATCTGGAACAACTTCTGGTGATCAAAGCCGGGCCGATCAGCTTTGGGATTACGCCATCCCGTGAATTTATCGAGTTAATTGCCGAGCGTTCTCAGAGAGAGGTTACCGTTCTTGATCTCTACGATGTTGCCGATGATATTATCGGTAAGATGATTAATGAGGACCTTGTGTATCTGGGGCTTTTCGCTATCAACATTCTGTGTGTCGTCTTTATAATGATATACCTGGGGATCTTCTTCCCGGGCTCAGGGGCCGATCCCACAGTAATTCTGCTATTGGTTCTGTCTCTGGCCATATTCGCTTTCAACATGGTTAATGCCAGCCGTCTCTATCACTACATACCAGTTGCAGCCTACGGGCTTTGGCTGGTGGGCATTATAATCAACATAACATTCCTGGTTATTTCCATATCGATCGTTGGTTTTGGGTTTTAATCTCAGGAAAAGGACCCGACAACCGCAATAAAAAATGAGGCCAAAGAAGGGTAAGAAATGCAGATAGGATTAGTTGGATTAAGTAACTCTGGAAAGACCACCCTGTTTTCGCTGCTCACCGGAGTAAAGGATGCTGCCGGTTCTCAGGGCAAGACCAACCGCGGTATAGTAAAGGTGCCCGATTCCCGGGTTGATTATCTATCAGCTCAGTTCAAGCCCAAAAAGACTACTTACGCCACCCTGGAGGCCGTGGACATTCCCGGCCTGATCCCGGGTACGGAAAGGTCAACCGTTTCTTTTCTGACCACCGTCCGGGAAGCTGATGTCCTGGTGCACGTTATTCAGGACTTCGATAACCCTGAGGCCCCGCACCTGGAAGGGGACTTGAATCCGTTGCGTGATCTGGAACTGGTGCTGTATGAGCTGCTCCTGGCGGATCTTGATCAGATTGAGAAGCGGATCGAGCGCATGAAAACCGGGAAACAGAATAAGGTTAACGAGGCAGAAAGGGTGCTGCTGCTTAAGCTGAAGGAGACTCTGGAAGCCGAACTGCCTATATCCTCTCTGGAACTCTCAGCAGATGAGGACCTTATGGTCAGGAACTACCGCTTTCTGACCGCTAAACCTTATGTTGTGGTCGTAAACATCGATGAATCACGGATTTCGGACCATGAAACCAATCACACCTCGGAAATAGCAGAGTACTACCGGGCTCAGGGGATCCCCCTGCAGTACCTGTCGGCCAAAATCGAGAGTGAGATTGCCGAACTGGACGGCGACGAACGCCAGCTGTTCCTGGAGGAACTAAATATTGTGGAGTCCGGCCTGGTTATTGTTACCCGTCTGGTCTACACCAGACTGGGCCTTATATCGTTTTTCACGGTGGGTGAGGATGAGGTTAAGGCCTGGACCATCACCAAGGGAACGGCCGCCCGCGAAGCTGCGGGTAAGATCCACTCCGATATTGAAAGAGGTTTCATCCGGGCGGAGGTAATAGCTTATGATGACTTCGTAAAAGCCGGCAGCATGGCGGCAGCTCGAAATGAAGGAACCCTGCGCCTGGAGGGCAAGGACTATATCGTGAAGGACGGGGATATCGTCCATTACCGTTTTAACGTTTAGTGAATGAATCATGAGTGCATCATGGGGACAGTCCCCATGATGCACTTGAAAACATCCGATTAGGAGGGATCATTGTGTCACTGCGTGGGTGTGCGGCGATTGTGGGTATCGGCGAGCTGGCTCCGATGGTTGACGCCGGTAAAATGACGACCCTGGGCATGGCATCCCAGGTTACCAGTCGGGCCCTGATCGATGCCGGGCTCAAAATCACCGATATTGATGGGGTATTGGCGGCGCCGGACACCATCGAAGACCCGCTGATGTGGGGTGGCCAAGTAGCCGAGTATCTGGGCATAAAGTCCAACTATGTGGATATTGTGGACCTGGGAGGGGCGACCGCCGCCGCCATGGTCTGGCGGGCTGCTGCGGCTATCAAAGCCGGGATGTGCCATACGGTCCTCTGCCTGACTTCTAATTTATGGAACGTGGAGCGGTTCTACAAAACCTTCATTCCCCGGCTTTCCACCGAGGCGCAGTATGAACTGCCTTACGGCCCCATGGGCGCCAATTCGGGGTACGCGATGATTGCGCAGCGCCATATGCACCTCTACGGTACGACTCCCGCTCAATTGGCCAAGGTTGCGGTTGACCAGCGGACAAACGCCTGTCATAATCCGGAGGCCTTATACTGCGGCAAGCCCATTACCATTGAGGATGTACTGAATTCACCTCTGGTGGTTGACCCCTTGCACCTCCTGGAGATCGTAAAGCCCTGCAGTGGTGCAGCAGCGGTGATCGTTACCGCCAGCGTAAGGGCTCCCGACTGCAGGTCAAAACCGGTATACCTCCTGGGAGCCGGGGAGCATGCCACCCATTCATCGATCATCTACAGCCCTGATATTACGACTTCACCAATAAAGCAATCAGCTAAGCGGGCTTTCGCCATGGCCGGTCTGACCCCTGGCGACATGGATCTGGTTTCGCTTTATGACTGCTACACGATTACGGTTATTGTTTCCCTCGAGGATGCCGGTTTCTGTGGCAAAGGGGAGGGGGGTCCATTCGTAGAAGAGACTGACCTCACCTTCAAAGGCAAACTTCCCTGCAACACCCATGGGGGGCAGCTGTCCTGGGGCCAGCCAGGCCTGGCGGGAGGTATGTCTCACGTGACCGAGGCGGTAAGACAGCTGCGGGGCATCTGCGGTGACCGGCAAGTGCGGGACGCTCGTCTGGCCCTGGTGAACTGTAACGGGGGGATCATGAGCGATCAAGCCACCCTGATCCTGGGAAGGGAGGTCTACTGATGAAAAGGCCCTTTATGCCAATCACCCCTGCTTCGGAACCATACTGGTCATACCTGCAAAAGGATGAACTGTGGATCCCTCGATGTAACTCATGCTCCCAACTGGTATTCTACCCCCGGGAAATCTGCCCGCACTGTGCCAGCCTTGAGTTTACCTGGGAAAAGATGTCCGGCCGGGGAAAGGTCTACTCCTTTACTGTAATCAGACGACCCTTTTTACCGGAGTTCGCAGCCATGTCCCCCTATGTCTTCGCGATTATTGAACTGGAAGAGGGTATCCGGATGGCCAGCAACATCATCAACTGCCAGCCGAATGATGTGTACATCGGTCAAAGCGTTCGGGCTGTTTTCGAAGAGCATGAAAACGGACGTAAGCTGGTCCTCTTTGAACCAGCGTGAAGCCATACGGGCATGAGGACGGTTCTTTACTTGCGCGTAGCAGCGCGCAAGTAAAGAACCGTCCCCGACTTGCTCCTCCTTTCTCACTCCATCGGGAGGTACCTGTATTCAAAGTCAATCACTTCGAAATCGGGATAATTACCCAAATGCCTGTCTATAGCCTCCAGTGTTTCTTCAACTCCATTAAAATTTGAAAAAACCATAGCGAAACCCAGGGTGGCCCGTTGCCAGAGATCATCGGCACTACTGTCCACCACCGAGATATTGAAAAGGCTTTGCAGTTTCGATTTTACGCTGTTAATCACCCTTCTGCGCTCTTTCAGAGAATGCGATGCCGGCAAAAATAGCTCAATTTTTCCGTGTACCCCGTATACAGTGAGCACCTCCCTTAGACGAACCTCGACAACATGTCTACTCATATAATAAACCACAGTCTGGAAAAGCGGAAAAGAGGTTGCTTAATGCCCGAAACAGATAATATTATACGCATTCCTGAAAACCTATGCACCAAGCTGGGAGTATCGGTTGGCCAATCAATTACCGTTACTGTCGGTAACAGGAATGCGCGCGCTCGGATTGCCTCGAGGGCAGGAGACACTGACAAGAGTCTAGACACAGTATTCTTATCGGAACGATTGGCAGCATCTCTCAATATACCCGCTGGAATGAACCTGGGAATTGCGAGGGTAGACAACAAACTTAAAGTAGGTCCTTTGATAGCGATTCTTGCCAAGCAGTACAAAACCGGTGCCTTCGGTCAAGATAGTTTTTACCGCAAACTTCTGGCCCAGCTTAGAAAACTTAACTGTATCGGTATGGTTTTCACTCCGCAGAGTATCAACTGGGAACAGCGGATGATTAATGGGTATTACCTAACGGGTAATGGCTCGAACGGATGGAAGCGCAGGTGGTTTCCTTTTCCAGACGTAGTCTATAACCGCTATTTCCGGAGGGATGGCGATCCATGGTCATACCCAATCCTCAGCCGCATGCAAAAATCAGGGGTTAAGTCCTTCAATGCCCCGATAGGAAGCAAATGGAAAATACATCGCTGGTTAAGTCTGGACCGGGAAATAAGAAACCACATCCCGGATACCCGGGTCCTGACAGACGCCAAAGCCCTCCAGGACATGCTGCAGAAACACCGTCAGGTATACGTAAAACCGGCCGGTGGTTGTCAGGGAAAGGGAATCAGCAGGGTCAGGAAGAGCAATGGCACCTACCTGTGTCAGGGAACAAAAGACTGTCAGGAGTATAAATACAATGATATCAACCGGGTCTACATGCGGGCCCGTTCCACCAGTAAGTCCAAGGTGATGCTGGTTCAACAAGCCATAACCCCTCCTTCAAAATCAGGCCATTTTGACGTTAGAGCGATGGTTCAAAAAGATCAGACCAACAACTGGCAGATTACCGGTCTGGCTGCGAGGGTGGGGGGAAAAGGCCGGGTCACAACCAATCTTCATACCGGTGGCCGGGCCGAGAGACTGGAATCACTGCTGGCGGGATGTGGATTCTCCGGTAGCGAGGTATCAAGTATTATTTCCAGCATCAAAAAACTGGCAATAAAGATTGCTGAAGCATTGGAGAGACATGTGAAGCCAATCGGGGAAATCGGCCTGGATTTCATTATCGATACCAATGGCTATGTCTGGTTTCTGGAAGCTAATTCGAAACCAGGCCGAAGAGCCTTCAGTCAAATGGAGCTGGATAAGGAAGAACGATTGACCATAAGGCGTCCCATGCTGTATGCCCGCTATCTGGCTGGATTCCGGGAGGGGGATTAGGTAATGAAGAATAAAAAGAATCGGGAAACAGGGATACCCATAATTGAAGAAGCAACTCTATCCGATCAATTCGCCCCAGTTGAAAATAATTCTCCTCGCGCTAAAAAGTCCGGTGAAAAGAAGGGTGACGGGAAAAAACCGGTCATAGGAATACTCACCACCAACAAACTCCGCAGTGGAAGGATCAAACCGGTCGGGGTGCAGGGCGAACTATCCTTCTTGAGCCGTATGGGCCGAAGGGTGCACGGAGAGGTCTATGTCTTCCATCCATGGGACATAGATTGGAAAAACAATCGTTTCACCGGCTATCGTTTTCACGTCGAAGAGGACGGTTATGGTCAATGGGTGAAGTATCAAATGCCGCCTCCGGATGTTGTTTATGATCAGATCTATAACCGGGTGGCTGAACGACGTTATCTTCCCGACCGGACCAGACTTAAGAAAACAACCAATGGCAGATACTTTAACCCCTGCTACCTGAATAAGCACGTGGTCCACAACAATCTCCAAAAAGTCCCTGAGCTACGCAATCATTTACCCAAGGCAACGGTATTGAAGAAATCAGAGGACTTGACGTCAATGCTCACCTCTTTTCACAGCCTGTACATAAAACCGGTGACTGGCAGTCTGGGCCATGGAATAATTCGGGTTACCCGGGAATCGGGGCATTTTGTCATCAAAACCCGGGGAGGACGGGTGCAGCACGCTCTGTCCCTAAAGGAGGTCTATCGTAAAGTCCGTGCAATTACCGGCAAGAGAATACACTTGGTGCAACAGGGCATTAACCTGATTTCATATGACGGCAGGGTAGTTGATATGCGGACCCTGATGCAAAAGGACGGCCAAGGGTCGTGGACCATTACCAAGGTATATGCCCGGGTGGGCCGAAAAGGAAATATTACTTCCAACCTCGCCAGCGGCGGAACCGCTTACAGTCTGAATCAAGTCTTAACCGGGCATTTTGAAAAAAAGAGGATAGATGAGATAAAAAAGCAGATACGTGAGCTGTCAATTAAAGTCTGCGAAGCAATTGAACAGACGTCTGGTCAGATCTTTGGCGAAATGGGGGTTGACCTCGGAATTGACAAAGATGGCCGCATCTGGATCAATGAGGTAAATTCGAAGCCCCGTCGTACCGTTGATGGCAAGGGATCCAGAAAGTTGATAACGCTATCCTTTACCAAACCCCTAAGGTTTGCTCATCACCTGGCAGTTAACGGTCCCGCCCAACCCAACAATAAGCACAACGGGAGGAGTGCCAGATGAAAGGCTTAGCAAAGAACCCCAGGGCCTATCCCTTATCAATAAATAAACCCTTGATTGGCGTTTTGAGCTGTCCAATCGGTGCGAGGTCCCGGCCGATACTATCCAATTACCAGGAATTAGTCCTCCAGGGCCAAAAGCGTGGAATCACCGTGTACGTTTTTGATCCTCAGGATGTTGATTGGGATAAGAAACAGGTGGTTGGATGGACTCTCGGCAAGGACACCAGCCGGGATAAATGGCATTTATACAGATTCCCACTGTTTGACGTGGTATACAATCGAATACCCAACCGCGCCGCGGAGAGACGTCCGGCGGTTAAGGAGTGCCTGGAACGGCTGAAAAGAGAAAACATACCGTTCTTCAATCCCAACTATTTGGATAAGTGGATTACCTATAACTGGCTGGTTAAGGACCGCCAAATAATCGGCCACCTTCCAAAAACCGAATTGTTCAGTAAAACCGGGTTGGAGCAGATGCTAAAAGAGAGTGATTCGGTATACTTGAAGCCACGTTGGGGTAGCGTGGGCCGGGGGATTGTCCGGGTTGACAAGGTCAAAGCAGGGTTTAGTATTAACAGAAGGACTGCCAAAGGGTATGTAACTCATACCGAGAAGGATATAGCGAAGGTTATTGCGCGTCTGAAATCTTTACATAACCTTAAAGACTACATGATCCAGAAGACTATTGACCTGGCCAGGTACCAGGGCCGGGTCTTCGATATCCGGACCCTTATCCAAAAAGACACAAAAGGGGAATGGAAGGTCACCGGAACAGGAGTGAGATTGGCAGCCGCAAATGCTCATTTGACTCATGTGCCTAACGGTGGTCAGGTACTTCCCCTGACAACAGCCCTGGGCGATATTCTGGAGGCCAATGAGATAAGAATGCATGTAATCCATGACCGTATTATTGAGCTCGCTTTGGCCGTTGCTGCCTGTATTGACCGAAGCAGCAACATGACCTTTGGGGAATTGTCTCTGGACATCGCTCTGGATACCAACCTTTCTTTATGGCTTATTGAGGCCAACTCCAAACCCTTTCGCTTTGATGAACCCGAGATCAGGAAGCTTTCCCGCAATCGGGTTCTTGACTATGCCACCTTTCTGACACGACAGAAATAGAAGGGAAGCGAAACTTTGTGACGGTCAAATTCATATACGCCAGTGGTGAGACTGCCTCTAAACTCGGTAAACAGCTGTTGGAACATAACCGCCGTACCGAAATCACTGAACAGACTATAGGATCGACGCCTCATGTTGTATTCAGCATTCCGGAAAAGCCGGAACGAAAAAAGGTTATTGAGATCAATGAACCAAACGCTATCAGACTGGCCTTGTCATCCGATGCCAAACAAATTTTTCAATTAAACCGCCTTGAAACCACAACTTCCGGTGACGATTTATTACGGGAGTACAAATTGATGATACTGAACCTCAGTCCACTTAAGGTATGGAGAAGGGACAAATCGTCCGGTCCGGATGGCAGCAGTAAGTGGGTTGTTATCAAGGCTGATGGTGAAGACAAGGAGATTAAGCGAATTACCACCGCAGCCCGCATTGCAGTTCAGGCCCTGGGACTGGATTTCGCTCTGGCCCACCTGGGCTTCACCAAACTGCGAAAACCGGTCATTTTCAGTATTGATCCCTCCCCGGTCCTGACCCCCAAGACTCTTAAATCCCTGGTCAAATTCCTGGTGAATTCCCCCTACAGTCAGGAAAAAAAGGAGGTTAAACTGGGTGCTGACCCGGAATTTATCTTAATCAACCGGGATACCGGCAAGATGATTCCCGCCTCCCGGTTCCTGCCCCGTTATGGAGACGTTGGCTGCGACAGTATACGAATCCCTAACCGCCAGCAGCGTCCCATAGGGGAACTGCGACCCGAACCATCTGTATCCCCTCTGATATTGGCTGAGAACATCCGTAAAACTCTGCTCCAGGCCGTAAAACTACTACCCTATAGCAATATTCAGTGGGTAGCAGGCAGTCAGCCCACCAGCAACTATCCAATTGGAGGCCATATCCACTTCAGCAACATTGCTCATTCGAGCAAGCTCCTGCGGGCCCTGGACAATTATCTGGCCATTCCGGTATTCCTTATGGAAAACAGCAGTACCTCAACCAAACGCCGGACCAAGTATGGCCTGTTGAGCGATTTCCGTATCAAAGAATACGGTTTTGAGTACCGCACCACTTCCAGTTGGCTGGTAACCCCGGAAATATCAAAGGGTGTACTATGTTTGGCGAAGCTGATTGCCTCCAACTACACGATTCTCGATAAGAATTATTTTACGCGTATCGATGTCCAGAGGGCCTTTTATCATGGAGACAAGTCACACCTGCGCAACATCTACCACGAGATCTGGGAAACCATAACTGCATTACCGGGAGCCAAGGAATATACTTCCTACCTGGAAGCTATCCACGATCTGTGCCAGAATTCAAGAGATTGGGATGAGTCACGCGACATTCGGGAGACCTGGGGGATTCCAATTCCCAAGAAAAAATACCGGGCGGAGAACAAAACCAAAAAGAGTCCTTCCACCCGGGTAAATGTCCGTATCAGATAAGATCAGTACATATTTAGATAGCTTAACAAGGTTTTCGTTGCTTTAACACCGTTATTAATTCTCACGGACAGGGCTGACCTGCGGCAGGTTTCCATAGTGAAGGCTTTTACCCCCAGATGCTGTGCGGCGGCCCTGGCCAGGGTTCCTTCATAGGGGTACTTCACCAGTGTGAAGTACTTGCTTGGAGAGCCTATCCCTTTATTCAGCGCATTGGCGATTTTCAATCCGACGGTCCTGCTGCCGCTGATGGGATAATAGATAAGGGTCTGTCCCATTGAACTGGGCTTGATCTTGTGGTAGTTATACCCTTCGTGCAGGTCAATCAGGTAATCCACGTCATAATTCTTTATTGCATTCCAGATCGATTGGGAAGTATTTTTGGTGCATTTACCGTTCTTGGTTCTCGGGAAGGTTCGATTCATATCACCAACTCCTGGTGAGGTTCGGGTGCCCTGCTGAACTGCAACTATATTGGCTCTGGGAATAACCAGCAGGGTTCCCTTCTTGGGCCGCAGATTCTTTATCTGATCTGCAGCTTTCGGCCCAGCGATTTCATTTCCATGTACACCGCCAACTATCATTACCACGGGGCCCGGTTTCCCACTCTTTATAACATACATCGGGGTGTCTTGTCGGGCTGAACTTTTCGCCAGTGTTACTATAGTGACGGTAGCAGCCTGAGCCTCGGCATTAGTGGATGTAAACCCGGGAAACGATGGGATCGATGTCGCCACCAGGCTCAAGCCTATGACCAAGGCTACTACAGCTATACCTTTGAATTTTCCNNGAATTTTCTTAGTATTCTTCCAGAACTCATAAACTACTCCTTTCTTCGTTCGTGAAACAGCAAATAGAACATAGGGAATATCGAATGTTCTCTGAAAGGACAGAGACTTGAAGGTTTTTGGGGGATGTAAAGGCCCTGGGGCCTGCATCAGTAAGGTTAACGAATAACCAGGGCCTTTACATTGATAAACCGGATTCTTTGGTCGATTAACTTGCGGTTTTGGTTTTACTGCATACCCAGATATTTGAGGGCTGCTTTGACCGCGGTAGTATGACGTCCTATTCTGCTGCTTATTGATTCTAGCCGGCACGATTCTATGACGTAGCTGTGACATCCAAGAAATTGACCGGTACTCCGGGACAACTCACCCTTAAAGGGATACTTAACAGTGCTGAATCTCTTGCTGGGGGTTGGAATACTACTGTTAAGAGCACTCACCATTCTGTCCGCCACAACTTTTGTCCCTGAATTCGGGTAATAGATTACTGTTTGCCCCCAGGATGATTTCGTCTGCAAATGGTACTTGTACCCCTCATGGAGGTCGATCAAGTAATCGACATTATAATCCTTAACCACCTGCCAGATGGATCTGGCCAACGGGTCGTCGGGCTTGTCTCCGTTATACGTAGGAAATGACCGGTTAAGGTCTCCAACACCCGAAGCAGTTCGAGTGTTATTCTNNCACTGCTATGCGATTGGCTTCAGGAAGAACCAATAGTGTTCCTTTTTTCACCGAATAATCCTTAATGAGACGTGCTGCCCGGTAACCTGCAGGCTCATTACCATGTGTTCCCCCGACTACCATGACAACCGGACCCTTTACACCACTCTTAATCACGTAGAGCGGGGTAGCGTATTTGGTCCCGCTAGCTACAGTCTTAACGGACCTCGTCGCTGCTGAAGCGGTAGGGTTCCCGATTGACAACGGACTTAAAGAGACCATTGGTGCAAATAAGCTGAAAATCAGTACAAAGGCAATGCCTTGTATTATGCTAAATAGTTTTTTTGCTCTGACTTGCTTACTCAGAAAACCACCTCCCCGAAAAATTATGGTCTCATACAACGCACTTCTACATGTTACGACATGTTGCCTGCTACTTTGGGCATGTAAGTGATGGTGGACAAACCACATATTGTCCAAGTTTTCAGACATTTTCCGGTTTGTACGTCTTACGTCACTGGAAAAACTGGCAGTTACTTGGCAAGAACACCAGGGATATCCAGCAATAATTAATTTGGTTTTAAAGGTGCCGAATTGCGGGCATTTCCCAACATTCCGCCGATAGGGAAGGGTGGAAGATGCCGAAAGAATAGCACCTGGTAATTGCTGGTTGGCCCTGGAACGAGAGGACAAGAAGATTATTGGGAGTACTTCCATATGATGGTGATGTATAACTCAGGCTTCCAGAAATGGTTAACATAATATTGGTCAATTCAGGGTGGGGAGAGGGGAATATCCATTTTAGGTACAGAGTTCATCAGGTAATAAAAATTCCTGACTAGCAGGTAATTGATTGTCATATGCTGAAACATAACATTGCATACATATCTTTCCATGTTATGTCTCCTTCATCAAAGCTAAGATAGCAGCGCAAATATGTTCATTCCTGAAAAACTGGTTTGTTTTGGCCTCAGTCGTCTTGTCTATCCTTCCCAGTTATTGATGTCATGATTGGATCAAACACAACTCAATAGTACGCTCACCCACAGGTCACTTATGCAACCTGTTCCTAAATGGGATGTCAGGAGATGGCCTGGTGTTTGGCCGGTGTCCGTTAATGCATCACTGAAACCAGGCTTACACCCGGTTATATCTTTGACAAATAAATGAAGGGAGGAATAGCTCGTGGACAAACGGTTGGAAGGAAAAGTAGCCATCGTAACCGGCGCAGGTCAGACCCCCGGATTTACAATTGGCAACGGCCGAGCAATATCAATCCTTTATGCCCGGCATGGTGCTAGGGTTATGCTAGTAGACATTAACCTTGAATCGGCGCAGGAAACCCAGGCGATGATTGCTGAAGAGGGAGGTGAGTCCTTTGCCTTTGCTGCCGATGTGACCTCCTCAGCCGATTGCCGGCGGATGGCCGAGGAATGCCTGGCGCGCTACGGACGAATCGACATTCTGGTAAACAACGTCGGAACCGGAGAAAACCAGGTTGGACCCGTTCAATTGAGCGAAGAAGCATGGGACCGGGTTTTCAGGATTAACGTAAAGAGCGTGTTTCTGACCTGCAAGCACGTTCTTCCTATAATGGAGAATCAGGGAAGCGGTTCTGTAATCAATATCTCATCGATTGCCGCTACCTGCGCCAGCCCACTAATCGCTTACAAGTCATCAAAAGCGGGGGTTAATGCTCTTACGCATATATTGGGGTTCACTTATGCCCCGAAAGGGGTCCGAGTAAAT
>DCTH01000243.1 GCA_002329495.1 Syntrophothermus sp. UBA1445
ATCTCAAGCATTCTATAGTGATTACTTACCACGATGGACATATACACTACCCCCTGGAAGTAAGTAATTCCCGTGAGGTTGATGATGTTTTTGTTTCCATTCCCGGCCCGATATCAGGAAGAGATTATTACTACCAGCGTGGTAATGGCTATCTTTATTACCGGGTGCGCTATAAAGGCCACAGCGCTTATATAATCGCTCAAGGTATACCGGTGGAACAAATATCCCAGGCATTGTCGGTATTGAGTCAGACCAGGCTGGCCATCAAATGCTATTTTACAAAACTGCGCAAGGAAAGTGAGCATTTTGAAAAGGAGTTAGCTGAGTATCTTTTTAACAACAGTAATGCTAATATTCGTGATATTGCCAAACTAAGCGAAAACCGTTTGGAAATGGACCGATCTTATTTTGTAACCCTGGTGGAGGCCGAGGAGGTGTCGGCTGACATCAATATGCAGTTAGTTCGTTCATATCTCTACGAATGTCTTAAAAAAGATAAATTTGAAGCGATCCCCATCACATGGTCAAATACCTTGGCTATGGTAATCCCGGTTTGTTCCAATCGAGACAGATCTGATGAGCCCCTCAGCTGGCCGGCTATGATAGGCTACAAAGCAGTTCTGGAGAAAAGGTTTAGTTTATCCTTAGCTCAAGGTGGTGGCCGGGTTTATCCCCTGGAAGAGTTAAGAAAAAGCTTTTTCGAGGCCAGGATTGCGTTAACCCTGCCCCGGTTATTGAACAAGAATCATTACGTGCAGAAGTTTTCCGACCTGGGTATTTATTATCCGATATTCAGCCAGAGCCTTAAAAATATTAAACGGTTTTGCTGGGGAATGGTGGGCAAAGTAATTGAACACGACGAGAAAACCGATGGGGAACTGATGCCGACCTTACGTAAACTCCTGGATTCCAACGTTAATATGAAGAGCACTGCTGACAGCCTGTTCATTCATGTAAACACTCTATATTACAGAGTCAATAAAATCGAAGAATTGCTGGGAATCAACTTCTCCAGTATGGATAGCCGGGTTAACCTGTTTATTGCCATCAAGGTATGGGATACCCTGAAGGCCAATGGTTTGGCCGATTGAACAACTGAATAGTCCCGTTTTCCCCACCCCAATCACTGTGATATCATGAATAGGTGCAAATATTTCAAATAATTATTCCAAGTTGATATGAAGAAAGGGGATACGGGAGTGGATTGGAAAACTCGGTTTAAGGATAAAGTGGTTTCAGCTGAGGAAGCCATCAGAAGGGTGGTTCGGCCCGGTGATGTAATTGGCGGAGCCATGACCTGCGGCTTCCCTCAGGTCATACCCGAAGCCATTGTCGAGCACGCCGAAGAGCTGTCCGGAATCACCATTTTACACGGTATTGTGGTGGGGAACGCTCCTCATTATGCCCCTGAGCTGGCGGATCATTTCAAACTGCGGAACATATTCGTCTTTGATGCTACCCGGGCGGCCATAAAGGAAGGACGAGCCGAATATATTCCTATGTATTTCTATGAAATGGCGGAATGCTGGCGTAATGGTGTTTGGAAAACCGATGTATCCATGATGCAGGTTTCACCACCGGATGCCGATGGATATATGAGTCTGGGCATAACTGTTGGATATACCCCGGCCATGATGGATGCATCCCGGGCGGTGCTGGCGGAGGTTAATCCCAATATGCCCCGCACCAATTGTGAGCCGATTATACATGTCTCGCAGGTTGATTACCTGGTGGAAGGGGATCGTCCGGTGCCCACCATCCCGAGATCGCAGCCGGACGAGGTTTCACAGGCTATCGGACGGCATGTGGCCGGGCTGATCGAAGACGGGAGTACCCTCCAGATCGGAATTGGGGCTATTCCGGACGCGGTTTTAAGCTGTCTAACGGAACACCAGGACCTGGGTCTACACACGGAGATGTTTTCTGACGGAGCTGTAGACCTGCTCCGTAAAGGGGTCATAAACAATTCCCGTAAGTCTTACCTGCCCCACAAGTCGGTAGTCACCTTTTTACTAGGAACGAAGGAACTCTACGACTATGCAGACGGGAACCCCGATGTAGTTCTGCTTCCGGTCGAGAAAGTCACCCACCCGGTAGTTATCGCCCAAAATGATAAAATGGTCGCTATCAACTCAGCGCTTCAGGTTGACCTGTATGGCCAGGTAAACGCTGAGACTATCGGAAACCTCCAATTTAGCGGAGTCGGCGGACAGGTGGATTTTGTACGCGGGGCTACCCTTTCCAGGGGCGGAAAATCGATCATAGCCCTGCCATCAACCGCAGCCGGTGGCAAGCTATCGCGCATCGTCCCGTACCTGGATCACGGGTCAGTAGTCACCACCTCGCGTTGTGATGTACATTACGTGGCCACCGAATACGGTGCGGTAAATCTGAAAGGTAAGAGTGTCAGAGAACGCGCCGAAGCCCTGATCAGCATCGCGCATCCCCAATTCCGTGACGAACTGGCCAGGGCCATCCCATAACAGTCCCCAAGAGAATACAGATGGCCGCTCTCTCACTGATGGGAAGAGCGGCCGTTTTTATTCATGGCGGGATCGGTATGGTCTACCGATTCTCAATCAGTTTTGCATAAGACGGGGAATATGTGAATGCAGGGGCAACAAATATCGGTCTGTCAGCGGATATTAAATTCGTATTTAATCAGATGGTGGCAAGCTCTCCAGTCGGCCGATATATAACTTGTTATCCATATTATTTTCTACTACATAAAAAATCAATTTAGCATCTGATATAGCCTCAAAACTGGTCCGGTCTTCATTAAGAAACTTGACAGGTTGAGCAGTTACCCGATAGGCCCCATGATAGACCAAATAATCTACCCACTCGACCGTGCATCTGATGTCTGCATCGTAAAAACTGCTGTCCAGGTGAGGGTGTTCAAATCCGTCTCGCAGCCCGGGTATGATATAGTCCAATGCTGTATTTGCATCGTGAAGTAGCAGTTGACGGATATAACGCTCTGCCGGCGCAGTAGGATCCGTTTCCAACCGTGATCCCCCCCATTTTATCAGGCGTTTCTTGGTCCAGTGCGGGGTAAAGTAGATGTAGCTGACCTTATTGGTGATTTGATCGGTAATGGAAAGAGTAAACCTCTTTTCAAGATCGTTAAGGTCGAAGGTACCGTGACGGTTCCATTGACAGTAGTTGTTGCCATGTGCATAGTTACCGCCTCTTCCGCTGAAGTGTCCCGGATTGATAAGAAGGTTAAAACGGTTCAAAACGCTAAAGTTATCGTTATGTACGGGATTCCGAACTTCTGGCGGGTAAACCAGGATTCCCGAGATCTCAATGTTAGCGTTCTCACCGGTACGGGGCGGGCGGGAATAGAATGTAACTATATCAGCAAGCTTTATGCTCCAATCCATAGGAAGATTTGCTTCGAAGATTATGCGGTAAATCCACGGGATTTCGCCGCCTCTATATCTCCCGCTGAGCTTGTCTTCGTCCAAATCCGAAATGCGGATATCGTCGAGAATCAGGGTCATATCACCAACGGGGAACACAGCTTTCAGATTGGTACACCTGTACTCGACCGGGTGTTGAAAGTAAAAATATATGGTTATCGCGATAAGAATCGATACCAGTTTTATAATTATCCTGAAAACAGCCGATTTTTTCATAATATCCTCCCCCTGATTCAAATTGCACTTAAGCACAATGGAGTCAGATCCACCCTAAGCGAACCCTCATCTATTACATATCGTAGCATATTGGGGGAATCTTTCCATCCAGTTATAACCATTGTATGAGCCGCAGACTCTGTCTGCCGGAGACGATTCCTTGGCTATGGAAAACATTCGGCACCATGCAACCTGGGGTTTCAGACAGTCTGATGTATCAAATAGATGGCATTGGGGATAAAAGCAGGAATTTGGCAGTGTTAAGAGTAATAATTAAATGCTATGATACTGCAAGGCGGCCAAAATTATGGATATTCGAATTTGGGGTTTAACTAAGGGTCGTTTTCATATTATTATAAGAGGACGTTCGGACCAGGCGAGGGATTCCGCGTAATGGTTAACGGTGGGAGGGAGAAAATGAAGCAGTATCCAGTAGCCAAGGAAGGATGGCCATTTTTGGCGGTTCTAACTGTCCTTGCCGTTATAACCTACCACATGTTCAATTGGTGGGCGGTGCTGCCGACCACTCTTTTGCTCTTTACCATTTATTTTTTCCGTAACCCTCTCCGAGTAGTGCCGGACCTGGAAAACATCATAGTTGC
>DCTH01000086.1 GCA_002329495.1 Syntrophothermus sp. UBA1445
CATCCACCTGTATCTGGCCCGGGTAGAGGGCGCAGCGCCCGGAACCAAGGGGCTCTCACTCTTCATTGCCCCCAAATACTGGGTGAATGAGGATGGCACCCTGTCGGACAACGATGTTCAGTGCGCCGGGGTAGAACACAAACTGGGACTTAAAGGGTCAGCCACTGCAGCTCTGGTAGTGGGAGAGAACAATAACTGCCGGGGCTGGATACTGGGAGCTCCGCCCGATGAGAATGGTAAGGGTCAGGGTATGGCCCAGATGTTCCAGATGATGAACGAGGCCCGGGTTGATACCGGCCGTCTGTCGACTGCTGTAGCTGCCAATGCCTATTGGAATGCAGTAGCCTACGGAAGAGAGCGCGTTCAGGGCCGTCTTTTGACTAATCCCAAAGCTGGTCGGGTTACCATCGACAAGCACGAAGATGTCAAGAGAATGTACCTCCTGAACAAGGCTACCACTGAGGCCTGCCGGGCGCTTCTGGGCAAGGCTTACTACTATGAAGATGTTCGTATATATGACCCCGATCCTGCTCGCCGCGACTGGGCTCAGAGGAATCTGGACATGATAACCCCGCTCTGCAAGGCTTACCCCAGTGACGAGGCCTGGATACTGACTGCCGAATCACTGCAATCCTATGGCGGATATGGCTACTGCGAGGATTATCCGGCAGCCAGCGCCACCCGCGACTGCAAGATCTGGTCCATCTGGGAGGGAACCAACTTCATTCAGTCACTGGACCTTATCGGCCGTAAATGGCGGCAGAACAAGGGTCAGGACTTCTACGCCCTGTTAAAGGAAATCGCCGACTTCATCGCCGAAAACAAGGGTAAGATAGAAGGATTTGATCAGGAACTTGGTCATCTCGAGAAGGCTTTGCAAGCTTACTATGAGATCCAGGGTACAATCCTCCAGTATATGACCCAGGGCAAGGTTGGGTTGATGCCGGTTTATGCTCGCCGTATCCTGACGGCAACCTCCCAGCTCTACTGTGGTTACCTCCTCCTTGACCAGGCCAAGCTTGCGCTTAAGAGGATGGAAGAACTGGGTAAGGATCACTTTGACTATAACTTCTATGTCGGAAAAGTATTCTCTGCACGCTATTACCTCAACAACGCGGTACCGAATGTCTGGCACATTGCTGAACTCATAAAGATCGGCGATATGTCGGTTGTTGAAGCACCGGATGAAATTTTTNNATTATTAAGAATAGTTAGAAGGGTATGTCACCGCTTACAACGAAATATGTTATAGTCGTGGCAATTGCTTTCGCAATGTTGCATGTCACTTACCGGAAAAAGATAGCCTTCGCCCCTGCGAAGGCTATCTACATCTTGAAAAGGGAAGGAGAATTGATGTGCGGACTAAACAGGAGTATATTGAAGGACTACGTAAAAAGAACCCTAATCTCTATTTTAACGGGTCAAAACTTGACCGGCTCGATCCCATGCAGGAGGGGGCTATCAATGTCATGGGGCTTACCTTCGATGCCGCCCTCGATCCGGAACTGAAAGACCTGTGTACCGCCACCTCGCATCTGACTGGAGAAACCATCAACCGGTTCAACCACATCCATCAGAGCCCCGATGATCTCCACAAGAAACAGGACATGACCCGCGCATTATGCAACCAAGTGGGTACTTGCATCCAGAGGTGTATGGGGATTGACGCCGCCAATGCTATCAACGCTGTTTCCTTCGAAGCAGCCAAGAATCCGAACAGGGCTACGGAATATCACCAGAACTTCCTCAAGTGGTTGGAATACTTCCAGACAAACGATCTGGTAGCGAGCTGTGCCCAGACCGATGTTAAGGGCGAAAGATTAAAAAGACCCGCCCAACAGACAGATCCTGACCAGTACCTGCGAGTGGTGGAAAAGAAGAGTGACGGGATTGTGGTCCGGGGCTGCAAGGTCCACATCTCCGAGGCTTCCATATCCGATGAGATCCTGGTGGTTCCAAACCGGGCTCTGATGAAGGATGAAGGCGATTATGCCATCAGCTTCGCCATTCCGTCCGATCATCCGGAGATCAAGCAGGTAGTATCCTTCCATAACCCCACCAAACGCGAATTGCTCAGGGGACCAAAGAAAACCGGTTACACCGATTCCTACATTATATTTGACGACACCTTCATTCCCTGGGAGCGGGTATTCCTGTGCGGTGAGGTGGACCANNGTAGCCGCTTTGTTATTCGCCCTGTTCCACCGCCACAGCTATTCTGGCTGTAAACCTGCCTGTCTCGACTTCATACTGGGACTGGCGGCCGGTGCGGCTCATATTAATGGCATTGATAAGACCCCGCATGTAAGAGCAATGCTCTCCGAACTCATAATGACCGCCGAGTTGGGATATGCGGCCGGATTTACCGCTTCTGCACTGGGCAAACCCGAGGTGTACATCCCGGGATACGGTCCGGTCCCCTATGGCCCCGGCAGCTATATTCCTAATTCCATTTACGCCAACGTAGGACGGTGCCTGACTGGGGAAGCTGTTTTCCACGAGCAGGAAATCCTTTGCAATATCGCGGGCGGAATCCCGGCGACCTTCCCCACCGAGAAAGATCTTCTGAATCCGGAACTCAAACCGTTCCTGGAGAAGTATATCAACCGCAACCCCAAGATCCCCATCGAAGACCAGTGGAGATTCTGGCTGCTGTTTGTTGATGCCACCACCTCACACTCAGCCGGTTCCGGAAATTACGGAAATTACCACGGTGGTGGTTCCCCGATTATGGAACAGATCGCCATCACCAGCCAGTACGATATCAAGAAGAGAAGAGATACCGTCTACAAGATGGCCGGTATGTCTGTAGTCGCGGACAAGAATATCAAGATAATGGGTGAATAAGCAAAACCAAACCCGATGAATAGATTAATAAAAGTCCCTGGANNGACACCATACTAAATTATTCTGGTGCACCAGAATAATTTAGTATGGTGTCCCCGAAATCGTTGTCAAGGGTAAACTGAATCACGGAGACAGTCCATGTTCGCTTCCCCTTTATATAAAAGTTCACAAAAAGTTCATATCTTTACCATGCTTTAATCACATTTGATGGGTAAATTAAGAATAGCTCAGTGGAAGGGGGTGAAAAAATGAGAAGAGCTTTCGTTCTTGTCTTAGCCCTGATTCTGGTGATTGGTACAGCATCCTTTGCCTGGGCAGGGGATACGTCTACCAGTACCAACCAGGCTAATGTTCCGCAATTGCAGATCAGCGATGCCCAGAAGGCAAAGCTAACTTCGCTTTGGACCCAGATTCTCGAAGTGAAGAAGGAGATCCTGAAGGACAATTTGAAAAAAGGGGTTATTAAC
This sequence comes from Syntrophothermus sp. UBA1445, assembly GCA_002329495.1. Taxonomy (GTDB): domain Bacteria; phylum Bacillota; class Syntrophomonadia; order Syntrophomonadales; family DTU052; genus DTU052. The sequence goes on from DCTH01000086.1 coordinate 3,315, forward strand.
CAGGATCAGTACAATGCAATGGAAAAACGACTAGACGCCCGGTTGGAGGCTGTGAAATCAGGAAAATTCACCCCGGGGATGCGCCGTGGCATGCACAAAGGCATGGGTCCCAACAAGGACCGATGCCCGGGGGGCGATGCCCGCTGGCAGCAACCCCAGACACAAAGCTAAAGCAGGGAGCAGGTTTTTACCTGCTCCCCTATAACTAAAAAACAAAGGTGACAGGGACGGGCAAGGTGGGGACGGTTCTTTACTTGCGCGCTACAGCGCGCAAGTAAAGAACCGTCCCCACCTTGCCTTCGGTGATCTAAATGACCCCGTTAAGAACAGCGGCTTCAATCCATGCTTGAATCTTATCACGAACCCTTTCAAATTCAGCCAGGATGACCTCTTCACTGCCGCTCGCCGCCGCTGGATCTGAGAAGCCGTGGTGAATCATAACCCTGGCATTCGGAAAATATGGGCAGTTTTCGCGGGCACTGTCACACACGGTAACTGCATAATCGATTTCAGTGTCCGCGAATTCAGCGATACTCTTCGAACGGTGCCCACTCAAATCCACCCCGATTTTCTTCATGGCTGCAACAGCAAAGGATTTACCCGGAATGGGTTGGTTCCCGCACTGAAGACCTCATAACGGTGCCCGTACATCGAACGTAATAGTCCTTCAGCCATCTGCGACCGGGCTGAATTCTGAGTACAGATGAACAATACCTTCTTCTTGTTCATACTGATGTTCCCGTCCCATTAAAGTCTGCTATATGCTACCAGATATTATACAGTGGCCAAAGAACACGAGCCAACCGTTGGTCCGGGATAGTTCGCAACTTATAATAATGTCTTTCCTTGATTTACAGAAAAGGAACGGTGAGATTGAGGTGGTTGTCACTTTCTGGTGCAACATCATCTAGCCTATATTGGCATGCCATATACTACCAATGATTGGCATCTAAGGTGTTGCGGGATATAATAAATGTGTCAAAATGTCGAAAGGCGTCGACAGAAGGAGGATAACACAGTGAATCGAGGTCTCGTGAAGGTACCCTACCGGGGTGCTTGGCCGGACATATCAGATAAAAGAGATTTCTCTTCGGGTCAGGTAAGACTGATCGTCACCAAATCATGGGAGAGATGTCACCAGTATGGAATTAGCCCGTATCAGAACATGACGATCAAAGTTAAAAACCCGGCAGAGATGGACGAAATCATGGTCAAGACTGAGGAATTAAGAAAGGTTGCATGTCCATATATGGAGCGGTTGCTGCGGTTCGTCCAGGGATCAGGGTTGGTAGTTATGCTTACCAATGAGGAGTGCTGTGTTGTTGCGCTCAGTGGTGACCAGGAGACTCTAAGGGAGGCGAGGGCCATGGGCTGCCAGATAGGCGCAATCTGGGCTGAGAATGAGGTGGGAAGCAATGCCATTGGCATTGCCGGCGTGTTAAAGCAGCCGGTCCAGATTTCCGGAACTGAACACTACTCGGCCAGGTTTCATCACTGGACCTCGTCTGCGGCACCAGTCATTCAGGATAACACCTTGATCGGAATCCTCAGTATCTCGGGTCCCAGTTGCAGTATGCACAGTCACACCCTGGGGATGGTGGTGGCGGCAGTTCAGGGGATAGAGATTCAATTGGAAAAGGAAGTGGAATATCGCCGTCAGGCCGTTCTCCACGGCCAGTTGAATGGTGTTTTTGAAGCCCTGGCCGAAGGGGTTATTGTGCTTGATAAAAACGGATGTGTGCAACAGGCTAATCCAGCTGTCAGACAGATACTGAATTGCAGTCCCGGAGAAATAATCGGAAGTAACGCCATCGAACTGATTCATGATCATGGAGAAGAGATAAAGCAACTCCTGGATCAAGGGCAGAAGTGCGAATTCGAGTTCATCCCGGACAGCAAACAAAGATCAAGTCACGCCACCGGAATTGGAATACCGATTATTGACCGCGATAAACAGGTTATTGGAGCTACCATCATTCTCCGTCCCATAGCTCAGGTTCGGCAGTTGGTGGCTCGGATGACTGGGGCCTCAGCGCGGTTTACCTTCGATTCCATCATCGGACAGGAACAGTCACTTAAGAACGCCATCAAACTGGCAAAGATCGCCAGTCGCACAAGTTCCAATGTTCTCATGCAGGGCGAAAGTGGGACCGGAAAAGAGGTCTTTGCTCAGGCAATTCACAATGGCAGCAGCCGGCGCCATGGTCCATTTGTAGCTGTAAACTGCGCGGCGCTTCCACGAGAACTGGTGGGGAGTGAGCTTTTCGGTTATGGCGAAGGTGCTTTTACCGGAGCCAAGCGGGAAGGCAGGCCCGGGAAGTTCGAACTGGCCAATGGCGGCACGCTTTTACTCGACGAAATTGGGGACATGCCGTTAGAGCAGCAGGCCAGTTTGCTGCGTGCTATACAAGAAAAAGCTGTTATGAGGGTAGGCGGCGACAAACTGATTCGAGTAAATGTCCGGATTATTGCGGCTACCAATCAGGATTTGTTGGGTCTGGTTGCACAGGGCCGGTTTCGCCAGGATCTATATTACCGCTTGAATGTCATGCAGGTGGCAATTCCTCCTTTGCGTGACCGCCGGGGAGATATCCCTCTCCTGTTCCGGTACTTCCTGGACGACATGTGTAAAAAACTTGGTAAAGATATAGGTGAGGTTGATGATGATGTGCTAAGATGCCTTTGTGCCTACAACTGGCCGGGTAATGTCCGTGAACTGCAAAACATTGTGGAAAGGACAAGTCTGGTGGTCGAAGATGGACATGTAACCATAAGCCACCTGCCTCCGGAAGTGACTTGCTCGAACCAGGAAGGCCGGAGTGACGGCTGGGAATGGGGTCCCCGTTCGGTAATTGCTGTCACCCATGAATCAATGGCTCGTGAGAATCGCAAGCGGGCCCTGGAGGAGAAAGAGAAAGAAAAGATTATCCAGATACTTGATGACAGTGGCGGGAACGTCACCAGGGCGGCTGCAATCCTCGGTATTTCCCGCAATACCCTGTACCGCAAATTAAAAAAATACGGGATACAAAATTAACACATGTAACCAACATGTAAACTATGTGCCAAATTGCACAATGCCATGTTACGATCATACTACATAAAGAACGAGACGGGCGGTAAATATTGTTACACTGCCGTGAAGAGGAAAACAATCCAGGAATCAGGTAAAACGCCATTCTGCAAGGCATATCATCATTTGATGCTCGCAAAACCGTGTAATCATGCTGTTAACACATGTCACCCCTGAGACAGAATTAATGTCACCATCATGTAATCCCTTAACACAATGACCCGAAGAAATGTTACACCGTTGAGACAATGTGCCTGGCGCATTTTTCCTGGGCGGGGACGACTGTTCTCGTGGAAATTGACTGGTACCGGCGATATAACTGCGTTTCGAAAAAAACTAGCCTGAATCAGCTGATTTGGCACAGATTTTGCAATTTATAACGAGTTAAATGGACGGATATGATGAGCAAACGAGGAGGGGGTTTCAATGGACCGTATCATATCCCCGGCATTTATGAAAGTGTAGATCACTGGATTTAGATGGTAAAGGAGGGATTTCAGTGACAGAGAATATCAGAGAATTCATCCTCGAAGTCATGAGAGATTATAAGAACGAAAAGGCAACGAATTTTTCAAAGAGTACCCTGGCATGGAAGATCCAAAGCGGTTTCCCGCAAAGACTTCGCGAAACAGTCTTTTCCGGCGGTCTTGGTTATACAGTGCGCGGTTGGGCCGGGTGGGGACATTGGATCAATAACCCGTACATCATGATTACACATCGGGACGTAAATGAGAGAGTGAAGAACTCCCTCTCGATCTTGTATGTTTTTTCTGCCGATATGCAGTACTGTTATCTGGCATTGATGGTGCCCTGGGAGCGGCCCAATATTGATGACATCGCCAAAGAAGCCAGGATCAGCCGTAACAAAATACGGCCCCATAACAGTTCCCAATACTCCGAATACATGGATCTTCGCTCGATAGGCGAAATGGCACAACGCATGGAGGAGGCCTGCGTTTTCTGCCGGGTATACCGGGGCGATAACATGCCCGAAGAGATGAGGCTCCGAAACGATTTGATCAACATGATCACACTCTATGAAAGCTACATTCGGATGAGGAAATTCGGAAAAACCCCGACCAAAGGTAAAGACGATGCGGTGAACCGGATATTCATCAAGTACCGCCTGGGACGGGAAAATGTACATTGTCACTGTGAGGCAGTTAACGCCGATTCTGAGAACTATACTGAAGAAATGGTGGAGAATATCTGTAAACGCTCCGGCTGTTCCGGAATAATCAGCACCGCCCCGTCAGAGAAGTATGACCTCAACCGCCATGCTAATCCCCGGAACATGGACGCGATTTACGAATACCGGGATACAGTGCACCGGATCTTGCAGCATATGGAGGTGCTGGGTGCGGATGACAAGGTGGTTGCACCATATCTGCATATTGCGTTTCATGCCATAAGAGATGGCGATACTCATGGTTCAGAGATAAGAATTTCTTACACTGAACCGGCTTCATATAGCATGATTAACTGGTTTAGCAACAAGCTAAAGGACAAGACCCGGAATATCTCAGTACATGGCGGTTCTGCAGTACGGGTCAATGTGCAGTACGTGGACCGGCAATCGAATCAGTTCCAGCGTTATTGGCAAAATTGTCAGATCTATAACGGAGAAAACAAGGCTTATCATTTTATCCACGTAGAAATCAGCGAAGACCTGCGGAGCATGTGCCGTGAGGCCTTAGTGAAAGCATTCAGCGAAGCTGTTCGCGATTTTTCCTCGGAATTCGGTGAAATCGTCCCGGGGAGCTGGCTTGAACGGCAGATCGGATAAGCTCAATTTTATTTTAAAACGAAAGTCCCTTAACCTTATGGCCAACCTCACCAGCCCACACCTGGCGGGTTGGCCTCTTTGTATATCCCTACGCCGCAGAGACCTGTAAGAAGTACAGGGTCCAAGACCTGCGGTGGGTCAAGTATATCTTCACATGCCGGGAGAGTAAGATACGTTCCCGGAGAGCTCAGTTCTCACCAGCTTCTCTAGTTCCCCCTTTTGAAAAACCGTGCCGGCCAGGCGGGCCATTCTTTCAACATAGCCCAGATAATCCAGGTCATTTTTCAGAGTCCTGGCATAGGCTGATGCCCATTCCTTAGGGGATGGTTTTTCCGGGAGATTAGGATTGGCAGCGAGAAACGATTTTCTGAACTGGCTGTCCTGCTGCCGGAGCATCTCCTGCTTTACCATGATCCACAAGTCTCCCCTTACATGCTCTACCCCCTGGATTCTGATATTTTTGGCCCTCAGAACTTCTCCCAATAAAATGAGGTCATCATGGGAGTAACTAAAGTTTCGGCTCCAGGTCTCGGTATCTTGAAACTCGGGTTTGCGCCTGATGTCGTATTGTATTAGTAATGAGCGAATCCGATCTTCCGTTAAGTCGTAGTATAGCATTTCGAGAGTAACGCCATTTTCTTTCAGGATGGCTTTTAGCTTCTCCAAATCCTTTAACGGGATATCGACTGGGTGAGGCCACATCAGATATGGCCGACGGTAGCTGTACACAAACTGGCTTATATGGGGCCGGGCAAGCTCGATGATCTTATCATTGATTTCCTCTCGCACGATTTGAAAGAGGTGGGCTGGAACCTTTATCTGCTGACTCCTAAGGGCTTCACCAGCGGACCGGGTTATCTTGTTCATCTCATCCTTGAGGATTTCCTTGCGTTCCACTTCTGTGAAATCGCTTAATTCCTCCTGCATGTACATCCAGTTCGCCATCAGGGATTCCACGTGGGCATCAACATATTCCTTAATGAGGGTTATTGCAGTTTCCTTGTCTTCCTTCTTACCAAATAATCGTTCGAGAAAACCCAGCTAAAATCACCCCCGGTTATTTATTTGTGCAGCCAGGGAGGTTCCCCTGAGATGGTTAATCATATGCCATATTAAAGATAATTCGCCAAGCCCCTCTTAAAACCTTTTAATGTTTATGAAGTGCCAAAATATTAAAGGGGACAGGCATGGTGACGGTTCTTTTGCGTTTGTTCGGCAAAAAGCTGGAAGCAGCAGGATAAGCTGGAGGTGGGAGCGAATTTAACAACAAATGAGGTTAATTGTTCCAATTGCCGCCATGAGGATCGTCAGCGGGATTTTCAGTAGATTGCGGTAGTCAGTGGGAATATGCAATCCACGGGTATGACGGTACAGGTTTCTGGGAGGTTGATGCAGTTGGAACCACAACAACGAAAAAGCGGGGTGCATCTATGGCTGAGGAAATTCAACTGGTGGTTTTTACTTTAAAGCACGATGATTCGATCTGTGAATACGGAGTTCCTATAACCCAGGTACAGGAAATAATTCCAATGGCCAAACCGACCAGGCTCCCCCAGGCTCCTGATTTTGTGGAAGGGATTATAAACTTACGCGGCAAGATCATTCCCATTATTGATCTAAGAAAACGCTTTCAAATGACAGCTACCGAGGTTACCAGCGATACCCGCAGCGTAGTTGTGGAAGTGGCCGGTCAAACGGTGGGCATTATTGTTGATCAGGTTAGTGAGGTACTAAGACTTCCCACGGAAAGCATCGAGCCTCCTCCAGTGGCCATAGGGGGTATTACCGCCGAGTATTTGACGGGAGTAGGTAAACTGGAAGACCGGCTGCTCATTCTTCTGGATATGGATAAGATACTTACTGAACAAGAACAAGCCGAACTGGCAGGTGTCGGTGAGCTTGAATAGTCAGCAGATGCCCTGGAACCGGTTCCGGTTTCAGGGTTTTGACTTTTTGACGGGAGGACTTATGAGGATAGGAATTGATATTGTAGATATAGGCCGTTTTAAGACAGCGGCCCAGCGTACTCCACGTATATTACAGAGAGTATTTACCGAAAGGGAACTGTCTTACTGCATGGCCAAGGCCAACCCTTATCCGTCCCTGGCCGCTCGTTTTGCTGCCAAAGAAGCGATTCGCAAGCTTCATCCTGATTTAAGTCGAGGAATACGTTTTCACGATGTGGAAGTGACGGTGGATGGACAGGGCAGGCCCGAAGTGGCCCTACACGGGGCAGCCTTGGCACACTGCCAGGCGGCAGGTTTGCAATCTATTACACTGTCCCTGTCGCATAGCAAAATGCAGGCCATTGCAGCCGTAATAGCCGAAGGGGGGATATGACTGGATGAAAGTAGTTCGGGCTGAAGAAATGCGTGCTATCGACGGCCGGGCTATAAATGAATACGGAATACCAGGTCTGGTGTTGATGGAGAATGCAGGTATCAGAACAGTTGAGATAATTGAAGAAGTCTTAACTGGTCTGCCCAGCCAGCAGGTGGTTATACTGGCAGGGAAGGGTAATAACGGTGGAGATGGTCTGGTAATCGCCCGCCATCTTATAAATGCCGGGGTACCGGTAAGTGTTTTCTTGATAGGAGAGCCGGAGCATCTAACTCCGGATGCCAAAGTCAACTACCAGATCTTGGAGCGCATGCGAGCTCCGCTGTACCCGCTGCAGTCTGAGGAGGATTTGGACCGTCTGACTTTAGCTTTACTTAAAGCCGGCTTAATAGTAGATGCTATATATGGTATTGGTTTTAAGGGAAGTCTGAACGAATTCGAAACCCAGGTAGTTAAGATGGTAAACTGGAGCCGGCTTCCCATAGTGGCAGTAGACATTGCTTCGGGGGTAGAGGCTGATAGCGGTCGGGTCCATGGGCTGGCTGTTCAAGCATCGCATACAGTTACTTTTGGATTGCCTAAATTAGGTCAGCTGTTGGAACCCGGCAGAACCTATACTGGAACTCTTACGGTAGCCGATATATCACTGCCGCGGGATCTGCTTACCGCTTCTGATATAAAAACTAATCTTATTACCGATGAAATGGTTCAGCCTTTTCTGTATCCCCGTCCTTTGGAATCTCATAAGGGAACCTACGGTCATGCTTTGGTAATCGGCGGATCCATTGGCATGACCGGAGCAGTGATTATGGCAGCCTACGCTGCCCTGAGAATTGGGGCAGGTCTGGTCACAGCTGCCCTGCCCGAGTCCCTGCAAGCAGGGGTAGAAAACGAGATAGTCGAAGTCATGACTGTACCCCTGGCTGAAACTGCTCAAGGCACTATAGCCCGGGAAGCTCTGCCGGCTATTGAAAATTTGCTGGGAACCACTTCCGTATGTGCTATTGGACCGGGTATGTCACGCTATCAAGAAGCTGCTGCAGTACTGTACCAGGTTTTGCATTACTCTGGTATCCCGGTGGTAATTGATGCTGATGGTCTGAACGCCCTCAGCCAGGATATAAGTATGTTAAACAACCGGCAGATACCGGTAGTGCTTACACCTCATCCCGGTGAGATGGCAAG
>DCTH01000117.1 GCA_002329495.1 Syntrophothermus sp. UBA1445
CGGCGTCACGGGAAGGTACGTTGCCCCAGTATTCGCCCTGGATTTCTTTGCCAACCCCAAGTTCCTGAGCGATCTGATATTTGAAATCGTATAATGCCCTTGATGCTTCAGGAACAAGCACGCGGTTTCTCTTCTGTCCTCTACCCATTATTTCACCTCCTTTCACTGTGGTAATTCTATTGTTCCCCGAAGCATGACGGTCATGCCTAGCACTTATTGTGCAATGAGTAAACCGTTGCAACCGTTAGTTTACAATTGATACAGCGCCAGGTTTTGTCTCAACTAGCTATGATATAATTAAATGGATTTTTTAAAAAANNCCCCATAAGCCAGTGACAATACTGCTGCACGGGGCAATGCAGAATTTCTATACCGGAATCGCGTCCTTTCTGCCCGTGATGCTGGCGGAGCATGGATACTCCTGCCTCACCGCCAATGTCCGTGGTCATGATCTGGCGACCGCCCCAGACGACAACTGTCGCCAGGTGCAGGGCTCAATCTACGATGTTTTCACCGACTGTGTTCTGGATCTCAATGCCCTGATTGGATTTCTAAAGGATAGAGGCTATCAAAAGATAGTGCNNGATCGGTCACAGTCAGGGAGCTTTTAAAATAATGTACGCCTGCGGTCAGATGCAGTACCCGGAGGTTTTGGGCCTGGCCCTGATAAGTCCACCGCCATCGGCCCAGGAAATGACGACCTTCCTGACTGGAAACCAGGAGTATGAACGAGCCAAAGCCGAAGCTCGGGAAGCCATGGCTCGTGGTGATGAGTATCATCTTATCGTTTGCAAAAGCCGGGGAAACCTGCCTTTTGTATATGCCGCCCGGGCCTTTAAGTCATTTGCCGAATCTGAAAACCTGGTTAATGCCCGTTTTCTGGTGCAGAACATCGAATATCCCCTGCTGATTGTCCGCGGTACCCGGGATCTCCCCCCCATGACCAGCGAACTGGTTAAGACTATGCAGGCCAACTCCCGGCGGCCAGACCTCTGTGAACTGGTGGAAATTGAGGGTGCTTCTCATTACTATTCCGGCTGCGAAAACCAGCTGACCGAAGCTCTGACTGTCTGGATGAGCAGACTCTGATCGGTTTAATTAATAATCCTGGCTTTAGGAATAATATCACCAAGTCAGATTTGACAGATTGCATGGGCGTGGAAGGAATTCTTCCACGGCTTCGGCAAACAAATTATTTGATGAGGTGATTAATATATCCAGAAGCATTAAATACACGGATCCACCGAGCCCTTACTGGATTGCATCAACCCCAAAAACCAGTTACCCCAGCCTGACGGAGGACATCAACGCTGATGTGGCCATCGTCGGGGGCGGTATCGTGGGCATCACCTGTGCCTNNAGGTGCTCATCGAGGCGGACCGCATCCTGCAGGGCACAACGGGACATACAACGGCGAAGATAAGCTCACAGCATGCCCTGATCTATGACAAACTGAAAAACCAGATGGGAGAAGAAAAGGCCCGCCAGTATGCAGAGGCCAATCAGAAGGCGATACAGTTCATAGCTGATACGGCTGCCGAAAAAGGTATCGACTGTGACCTGGCCTGGCGTCCGGCCTACGTATACACCCAGTCGGACAAGTATGTCAAGCAAATCGAAAATGAGGAGAAGGCTGCTTCGAGTCTGGGGATTAAGGCCTCGATAGTCCATGAGCTTCCTCTGCCTTTCAAGATCAAGGCGGCGTTACGGTTCGACGGTCAGGCCCAGTTTCACCCGCTCAAGTATCTGAAGGCCCTGGTTAAAGTCTTGCCGGATTCAGTTCGCATCTTTGAGCAAACCAGGGCCATCAATATTGAAGAAGGAAACACTGCCGCGGTAATTACCAATCAGGGTAAGAAAGTCGTGGCCTCCAAAGTGGTGATCGCTTCCCACTATCCGTTTTTCGATGGGGGTGGGATGTATTTTTCCCGGGTTTACCCCAGCCGCTCGTACGCCGTCGGCGTAACCATAACGGAGAAATTCCCCGAGGGGATGTTTATCTCCGCCGAAAGCCCCACCCGCTCCCTGCGGTCAACACCGTTGGGCGATGAAGAGTTGGTTCTGGTGGTTGGTGAGGACCATAAAACCGGCCAATCGAAGAATACTGCCACCCATTACGACAACTTGCTCAAATTTGCTCACGATATCTACGAAGTCCGGGAGGTGAAGTACCGTTGGTCCACCCAGGATTACATCACCCTGGATGGCGTCCCCTATGTGGGCAATCTTACCAGCCAACATCCTGACCTGTACGTGGCTACCGGTTTTGGCAAATGGGGGATAACCAATGGCACTGCCTCCGCCATGGTTATCAAAGATCTGATAATCCATGGAGACAGTCCCTGGAAGGAGGTTTATACCCCCTCACGGTTCAATGTCGCGTCAGCGGTCAACTTTGTAGTGTCGAATGCCGATGTGGCCAAACACCTGATCGCCGGCAAGTTTAAACCGACGGAGGATCTGGAGGATTTGCCCCCCGGTGAGGCCCGCATCATTTACGCCGATGGAGACAAGGTAGGCGCCTTCCGGGATGAAAAAGGAGAGCTTCATCTGGTTGACATCACCTGCACCCACATGGGATGCGAGCTCGCCTGGAACGAAGCCGAGCGCTCCTGGGACTGCCCCTGCCACGGTTCGAGGTTTACCTACGAAGGGGACATCATCGAGGGCCCGGCCTTAAGCCATCTCCACCACCCCGGCGAGGGACCCAACCAGGTAGAACCCAACGTAATCCAGTAGTGAATCACAGTGAATCACGGGGACTGTCCCCGTGATTCCGTGATTCATTTTGCATCATGGGGACAGTCCCCATGATGCATTAGACCAGGAGATCTTTGCGGTGGTAGCGCCAGTACGCGAATAGTAGGGCGGTTATGGTTACCAGAAGCATGATAAGGAGGTATACCTGTTCAATAGCACCACCTGAGCTGAGGATGCTGGTGGGCTGGACATAATGGAAGGGTGACAGGTATTTCAGCCATTCCAGCTGTTCATTGATGGCCGCGACATCCCCCAGCAGATAGGTGATAAAGAATACGCCCAGTCCCACCGTGCTGGGGTTACTGGAACGGGGAAGCACCGTGGAAAGGGCGAAACCCACTGCCAGGAAAACCATCTCTGCTGCCAGCATCCCCCGGAACATCGCCAGGGCCATAGGCAGATACTCATACCCCGGATCCCGGAAAGCATGCAAGAGGATGAGGGAAACAATGAACAGGATTATGTTGAACCCCCAGAGTATGGTCACGATGGACATGAGCTTCCTGGTCGTTATCTCGAAGCGCGAGGTTGGCTGGGCATAGAGAAACTCGATGGTACCTTCCGACTCCTCCTTGATCAACACCGCCGCACCGAGTATCAACGCATAAATAGCCGCGGCCATTAAAATGTATTGCGCGATATAGGCGTAATACTGAAGCAGATCAGAGAAATCCGTCAACTGGCTGAGGCCAAAGGCTTCCAATACCGCAGGTGGCAAGGCATTAAGCTTTTCTTTGGTTAAGTCCGCCAGACCGCTCTCGGTCATGGACGGAAAAAAGGCCATGAAGAGTACCAGCAGCAGATTCACGACCACCGACCAGGTCAGGAAACCTTTCAATAGGCGCCGGGTTTCAAACACATACATATTCACTGGGCCTTCTCCTCCCGCTGATAATAGTGCATAAACTGGTCCTCCAGGGAAGGCTCTTCGATGCGCAGATCATCAATGGAGTGTCGGGCCAGGGTTTTGACCAGCTGATCGATACTTCCGCTATAGATAAAGGCATAGGTGTTATTGACCGCCTCAACTTCTTTAATCCCCAGTTCCCGCAGCGACCCATTTAAATCATCCGGCGACTTGACCGTTACGTGCCGGCTGGCAGAACCCAGCAGGTCGTCAACCGGGCTCACCTCGATGATCGTTCCTTCTCGGATGATGCCCACCCGGTGACAGAACCGCTGCACCTCAGAGAGGTTGTGGCTGGACAGAAAAACGGTGGTGCCCTCCTGATTCACCTCCGTCAGCAGGGCAAAGAGACGGCTCTGAATCAACGGGTCCAGGCCATTGGCCGGCTCATCCAGTATGAGCAGCCGGGGTTTGTGCATCAGGGCCTGCGCAATCGCCACCTTTTTCTTGTTGCCCAGCGACAGGTTGCCAATCTTCTTATCCACTTCAATCTCGAATTCCTCACAGAGTCGCGTGAGGTATGAACGGTCAATGTCTTCATGAAAACTGGCAGCGTAGTTCAAAAGATCTCGGACCCTGATCTCCCGGTAGTAATTGATCTCCCCCGGGACATATCCGGTAACTGTTTTGATTCGGGTGCTCTCGGTTACGCAGTCCATGCCAAAGATGGTAGCCTTCCCCGAACTGGGGTAGATAAAGTTGAGCAGGGTACGGATGGTAGTCGATTTCCCGGCTCCGTTCGGGCCGATAAACCCGAAAAACTCACCCTCTTCTACATTCAAGTCAAGGTTCTCAATCCCCCGGCTCTCCCCATAGTACTTCGTCAACCCCCGAGTCTCAATGACTGGCATCCCGCCACACCTCCCTATATAGGACACGGGGACAGATTCGCTGTCCCCACTTTTCCAGCAGGCTCTTTTCGGGCTTGACACTTGATATCCCCTGATTTTTATGAGGTTTTGTATGCGAAAAATGTTAGAGTTGTCCCTACATGGTTCTCTTTAAACCAGGGACAGGTTTAGTGTTCCAGATTACCGGCGGATTCATGCCGGGACATGCAGGTAAACACTTGATATCCCCTGATTTTTA
>DCTH01000248.1 GCA_002329495.1 Syntrophothermus sp. UBA1445
GGGATACGGCAAGGGCTACTATGACCGCTTTCTTCCTTTGCTTAACCCGACTGCCTTCTTCTGTGGAATAGCTTACGACCTGCAACTCGTCAACGACACCTACCCCACCAACCAGGATGTAGCGGTGCACGCGGTGGTCACGGAGAGCCGGATCATCCGGTTCGTCTAAAGAATTCATTTTATCTCAACGTATTTTGCCTAACGATAGAGGAAAAAGAGGGGGCAGAGGAATAAGCCTATGATGATGGGGTTATGAACTCAGTCCCGGGCGTTAAACGAATGACCAGCATCTCATCCCTTCATCTGAATCACCGTGATGGCTATGATGATCAATAGTGAACCCATTAACTGCATGCCGGTCAGAACCTCACCCAGGAGCAAGAAGGCCAGGACCCCTGCAGCCACTGGTTCCAGGGTGCTGGTCACCCCGGCAGCGACCGGTGACAGCATCGTCAATCCCTTGAAGAAGAAGCCAGCCGGCAGGATAGTTGCGAAGATGGCTATGTAGAAAAAGTATAACCAGGTTGATCCCTGATAGGTCAGGAAGGTCTCCCAGGGCCATCCGTTCAGGGTCCAGGCGAGCCCCCCGATGGCGTAACCCCAGAAGAGGAGGGTCCACGAGGAGTATTTGGCCAGACCGTAGCGCGAGTAGAGGATGTAGAAGGCAAAGGCAAAGGCTGAGCCGATGCCACTCACCAGGCCGATCGGGGNNGCCATTCCCTCTCCGGTGGTCCCTTTCACAATCAGGAACCCCCCAACGGTGGCGATAATAACCGGAAGTATCCGGTTCCATGATAAGGTTTCCCGCCCTTTAAGCAGTTCATAGACCAGGATGATTATCGGTGCCAGGTATTCCAGAAATACTGCGGTAGCCACATTGGTCTGACTGATGGTAAAGAAGTAGGTAATCTGCATGGCCGACACGCCCAGGATACCAAAGATGGTCATGTAGCCCAGGTCGTGGCTGTCAATCCTCAGCGAAGCCTGACTGCGCCATGCCAGATAAAGCCCCAGAATCAGGGCGGACAGGACCAGCCGCATCTGAGTCAGATCCCAGGGACTGACCTCGGAGTTAAACAGGAATTTGGCAGTTATCGCTGAGAGTGCCCATAGGATAGCCGCGGCCAGGACACACAAAAAGCCTTTAAGGGTTGGGCTCAGGGTCATTATCACTTACTCCTCGTATTTAAACGTGATTCCACCGAAGTCATTTTTCGCTGGATAGTTGGTGAAAAAGTCCGTTTGCTTCCCGGGTACTCATCAACCCCAACTGCTTATCTCGACTCCAAGCAGCACCCCGTCAATCGGCATCCATATACCTCAAAGACATATCTAGACCTCCTGTCGCTCGGCTGCTTTCCGCCCTCGATTTCGCAGGGTGTTGCTGCCATGCTACGTTAACGGCTCCTTAATATTTATACATTCAAACAGATTAACTCAGAGTTTCCGCAGTGGCTGGCGAGCCTGTGATCTACAGGGATCAAAAAAAGGGCTGAAGTTCTCAGCCCTTTTCTGCTGTGTCGCTTCGGCTGGAGGTATAAGACGATTTTACTCGTTGGCCGGTTTCGCCTGGTCGCTCCAGATCTCTTTCAGAGAGCCCAGGGCCCCGCCCAGGCCTGCCAGTTCAGTCGGAATAAACAGCTTGGTGGCGGTGCCATTACCCAGGTCTTTCAAGGTCTCCAGGGACTTCAGGGCCAACACCTTTTCGTCGGCTCCGGCTTCTCTTACCATGACCAGACTGTCGGCGAATGCCTTCTGCACACTGAGAATAGCTTCGGCCTCACCCTCAGCCCGCAGAATGGTAGACTGCTTTATACCCTCGGCTTCCTTGATGGAGGCTTCCCGCTTGGCCTCTGCCTGGAGGATGGCTGATTGTTTCTGTCCTTCAGCAGTGAGAATAGCCGCGGTCTTCTGGCCCTCGGCCCTCAGAATCGCCTCTCGTTTTTCCCGCTCGGCCCGCATCTGTTTTTCCATCGCCTGCTGGATGTCCAGGGGCGGGTTGATGTTCTTTAGTTCCACCCGGTTAACCTTGATGCCCCATTTGTCAGTAGCCTCATCCAAGACCTGGCGCAGCTTGCTGTTCACCACATCGCGGGAGGTCAGGGTGGCGTCAAGTTCCAGGTCACCGACGATATTACGCAGGGTAGTAGCCGTCAGATTCTCGATGGCCCCCAGGGGATGAGCAATCTCATAGATAAAACGGAAAGGATCAGTAACCTGGTAATAGATAACGGTGTCAATCTGCATAGTAACGTTATCCTTGGTGATAACCGGCTGTGGGGGGAAGTCAATCACCTGTTCACGGAGATCAACAATCGCCCGGAAGCGGTCAATAATCGGAACAATAATGTTTATGCCCTGTTCGGCTTTGCCGTGGAATTTTCCCAGCCTTTCGACCAAGCCCACGGTTGACTGGCTGATAATCCGGATCGAGCGAAACAGGACCAACAGGACAAATATTACCAGTGCCCATACAAACCAATCCATAAATTAACACCTGATTCCACTGCAAAAACCCCAAAAATATTGTAAAACAGCAGGATAAACCACTGTGAATATCGAAGTAATAGTTAGATATTTAAAGCAAATAGAAGATAAACTAACTTTAGGGTGGTTTTGCAGTATGTTCCGT
>DCTH01000007.1 GCA_002329495.1 Syntrophothermus sp. UBA1445
CCAGCCATATCAATCAGACAAACTCCGGTAATAACCTGGTGCTTACCGCCACTCAGGTGCTGTAACATTCTGACTGCTTCCTGGCGATCGTGGGGCTTGCCCATTATCTTACCATCTTTGACCACGATGGTGTCGGCTGCCAGGACAATAGATGTCGGTACCCTGGTGCAAACCTNNAGGCCAGATTCTCCACCAGATGACGCGGCTCATCCTCCATTTCCATTTTCTCTTCGTTTAAGGGAGGAATCACCTCAAATTTTAACCCCAGGCTTTCCAAGAGCAAACGTCGCCGGGGGGAGCCTGAAGCCAGAATTAGTGAAACCGTAAAGACCTCCTCACATCTTGCGATAAATCAAGTAGGATCCGATAATCCCCAGGAGGCTGCAGAGGCCTATCCTTAGGGTGAGGCCAAAGGAGAGGCTTAATACCTGCAAATCTAACGTAAAGTGGGGAATACCCACCGTGTATACCTGTCCTACCTGGGCCAGTGAGGGTATGAGCTTAACTAGAGCCTCTCCCAGCCATCCACCGATCAAAGCTCCAATTATTAGGACCAACAGGAGAATAGGCCATCCGGGGTATGAACGGTAGTTGCCGCGAGAACCCAAATCAACCCCTCCCTTATATTTTTTTAAGTTTAGCATTCGTTATCCACAATTACAAGAAAGGTACCCTTCGGCAGGAAGGGTACCTTTCTTTGCCTGATTCAACTATGCTTCTTAGGGCTTGCGATTAAAAAACGACAGGTTAAAACTCAGTACCTCCAGGTTAACTGACAGGTCAACATTCCTCAGAATCACCTGATCAGGAACCTTCAAGACCCGGGGAGAAAAGTTAAGCAGTGACCTGACTCCAGCTCCCACCATCATATCGGCCACCTCCTGGGCTGCCGTAGCGGGCACAGTCACTATTCCAATTTCAACGTTCTTTTCCCGGATACGTTGCTCCAGGCTGGTCAGCGGTTCGATAACCAATTCACCCAGGGATTGCCCGATTCTTTCAGCACTGACATCCATGATTCCAACAACATTGAATCCACGGTCTTCGAATCCTTTGTACACGGCAAGAGCTGAGCCAAGTTTCCCGGCCCCTACTATCACCACGTTCCAGGTCTTGTTCAGTCCCAGAATCCGCATTATATGGCTATATAATTCCTGCACATTATAGCCCACTCCCCTGGTGCCAAATTCACCAAAGTAGGCCAAATCTTTCCTTACCTGAGCTGAGCTAACTCCTACTCCCAAAGCAATTTCACCGGAGGATACTGTGAGAATTCCATCTTTTATCAATTGAGCCAGATGTCTTGAATATACAGATAACCTTGTCACCGTCGCTTCTGGAATCTTAAGAGCCTTCATACTCACAACCCCCCTTTTCGGCATGGCAACTAATTCTATCTAAGGTTTGTGAAATCCTTCTTTTATTATACGATAATGCTCACGAGTTTACCCGGGCGTCCCTGATGTTTTTGGATGGCAGGATGGCATTCTAAATGTGGGACCAGAAACAGAATTGCAGGAGTTTATAAAAGACCAGTGAGATGAGAGCAGTGGAGGGTATGGTGATCAACCAGGCGGTCACCAATTGACGTGCGGTTTCCCAGCGGACCGCTTTTATCTGTTTTGCCATCCCCACACCGATAATCGATGACGAAACCACGTGCGTGGTACTTACCGGATACCCCATCAGAGAAGCCGTATAAATAACCAACGAGGAACTGAAATCAGCCGCAAAACCGTTTATCGGTTCAATCCGGAATATCTTGCTGCCCAGTGTGGCAACAATCCTCCAGCCACCGGCAGCCGTACCCAAACCCATGGCCGTCGCACAGGCCAGCATGACCCATATCGGCACATGAAACGAGGAAATATAACCGCCGCTAAGCAGGGCCATGGTTATTATCCCCATTGATTTCTGCGCATCATTGGAACCATGGGAAAAGGACATCATACAGGCTGACAAAACCTGGAGACGACGGAAACCCTTATCCAGCTTACTTCGCGACGCCCCATGAAAACTCCAGGACAGGATCGTCATAACTACTGCACCAACCATCAATCCAACCATAGTTGATGCTACCAGGAAGAATACAATTATACCCAGCCCGGGCCAGTTAACACTGTGGAGTCCGAACATAGCTACTGAAGCCCCGGTTAAACCACCTATAAGAGCGTGGGATGAGCTGCTGGGTATGCCGAAATACCAGGTTACAACATTCCAGGCTATTGCACCAATCAAGGCCATTATTAGAACCCTTTCATCAACCATGCCTGGTTTGATGATGCTGCTGCCAATAGTTTGGGCAACCGCAGTCCCGCTGAGAGCTCCGAGGAAATTTAGGCTGGCTGCCAGTATGATGGCATTACGAGGTGATAAAGCCTTGGTGGTTACTGAGGTGGCGATGGCATTGGCGGTATCATGGAACCCGTTGACGTAATCAAAGATAAGAGCAAACAAGACTACCAGCACTAAAAGAATGAAACTAAGCATTTTATTACTGCGACTCCTTTTGTATTCCCGGTAAAAATTCGGTCACCCGATGGCTTATAAGTACGACTGTGGTATTTGGTTTGCGAAAAGTTATGGTAAGAGTGCGGCGGTTTTACTCTGTTGACAGGTAAAAGAGCGATTCCTTGGGGGGACGTCGAATCGCTCCTTCGTTTCGTGGTTATGTGATTTTTATCAGTAATATGGCAAAGCGTGTCTGACACCTGGTTAATCATTGAGTAGTGCCGCCAATCAATAACGTAATTCCCGATAGCTGGCTCAGGCAATCTGTCAAAGTGCTTATGTAAGCCCTGTACCTGCACCTGATCCCCCTTGACTCTCGAAAGTCCCAGCCTGTACTTTGATAATTCGGATTGGTGGTAAATCCCATACAGATCTGGTCCTGTCAAATTCTACGTTAGAGCGGTTCTGAAAATACTAGAGAAAGCCTGCTGCTCTAACGGAGATCATTGGGAGAGCCATCCTAAAAGAGCCATTAGCCCCAAAAAAATTGTAACACAGCCCTCCTCCGGGCTGTGTTAAGATCCTGTTAACTCATGCTAAGTTTGTGTAAACATGCGGCGAGCTCGGTCAAGGGTCATGAAAGATCCGGTAATCAGGATGTATTCCGAAGCCTTGACCTCCTCCAGAGCCCGGTTCACCGCCTGTTCAATGCCTTCGGCCAGGTAGACCTGCGGAAAAGCAGGTTGGGCCTGTTCATATCTCCGTAACCAGTTGTCAGCCCTATTCCCTTCCGGTCGGGTGAGAATACATAATCGGGTATGCGCACTGAGACTTTTGAAGATTCCCGGGCCATCCTTGTCATCGAGAATGCCAATCACCAGGACCCGGTTTCGCCGGGGATAAATCTCTTCCAGGGCCCGGGCCAAACCCTGTGCGCCATGCAGGTTATGAGCGGCATCCAGAATCACCTCCGGATGCTGGTGGATCCTTTCCATCCTTCCCGGCCACCTTAAACCTGACAAGGATCCGGCCAGGCTGGTGTTGATTGGAAAACCGCCCTGGTGTACTTGATCCAGTATTGCCATTGCCGTTGCCAGATTCTCCAGCTGATAGCTTCCCGGCAGTGGAAAGCGGACCCCCCTGGCAGCCAAAATCGGTGTTAACAAGTCGAGGACAAATCCCTCCAGACCGTTATTCTCAACCCGGGTGATCTCTACCGTGTTAGTTGCCATAATCAGCGGCGAGTCCTGCCGGGAGCAGGTATCGCTTAGAACCCGGTGCACCACCGGGTCGTTGTCCCCATAAACCATCGGAACTCCGGGTTTGATAATGCCCGCCTTGTTATAAGCTACATCCTCCAAGGTGGGACCCAGGTACTGGAGATGATCAAGCCCGACATTGGTGATGGCGGTCACCAGAGGGGTAACCACATTGGTAGAATCATAAATTCCGCCCATACCCGTTTCGATTACTGCGATTTCGATGTCCTGGCGTTCAAAATAAGTAAATGCCAAGGCGGTCAAGATTTCAAATTCGGTCGGATTTCCAACAGCCTGTTCACATTCCCTGATGGCGGGCCGCAATTCGTTAATCAGGGACCACAGTTCATCAGCAGTTATCAGTTGATGATTAATCCGTATGCGTTCACAGTACGAGTGCAGGTGAGGGGAGGTAAAGACCCCTACCCGGTAACCCTCCCCACTCAAAACCTGTCCCAGGATGGCACTTACCGATCCTTTACCATTGGTCCCGGCGATATGTACAGTGGCATACCGTTTATGGGGATAACCCAGGTAGGCCAGGAGGGTCTGAATTCTCTGCAGACCCGGTTTAATACCAAAACGGGTCAGGGCCTGAAAGTAGTGCTCTATCTGTTCAGCGTGTTGAGACGTTTCAGGATGCCCTCCCTCTTATCCTGGCTTTCGTTCAGCCGGGCCTTTTCCTTCTCCACCACTTCCGCCGGAGCTTTATTCATAAACCCCTGGTTATTCAGCTTACCCTGAATCCGTTTGATCTCCTGATCGGTTGACTGCAGTTCCTTATTAAGCCGGGCAATTTCTTTCTCCACATCGATGACACCTTCCAGTGGAACCAGGATCTCAATGTCAACCAGGTGGGCTGACACGGCCTGCACCGGCCGTGCCGCCTGGGGGGTAGTTATGGCTATTTCCCTCAGATTGGCCATGGTCTCGGCGTAATGCCGGTTGTTCCTGATGGTCCGTGATTTGTCCGGATCGGCAGTGATAACCTGAGCGGTAATCTTCATTCCCGGAGAAATGTTAAACTCGTTCCTGATATTTCTTATAGCCCTGATGCTTTGAATCAGGACCTTCATGTCTTCCTCAGCCTGCGGCCGGTAGAACCTTTCATTGTCTGGCCAGGGCTCGATCATGATGCTCTCGGTCGGTTCCGGCAGGTGCTGGAATATCTCTTCTGTTAAAAAGGGCATGTACGGGTGCAGCATCTTCATGATATCTTTCAGAACCATTACCAGAATGTTCTGCGCAACCTGTCGCTCCCGGGGCTTTTCCGGCCGATATAGACGGGGCTTAACCAGCTCAACGTACCAGTCGCAGAAGTCATCCCAGATAAAGTCGTACAGGGTACGGGCGGCTTCTCCCAGCTCATACTGTTCCATAAGCCTGGTGGTTTCGCGGTTGGTCACACTTAAACGGTGCAGAATCCACCGATCAGCCAGTTCCAGGTCACTGTCTTGCAGCTCGATTACTGCATAGTCTTCCAGGTTCATCAGCACGAACCGGCTGGCGTTCCAGACCTTGTTGGCAAAGTTACGGGTGTTTTCCACCTTATCCATGTTGAAGCGCACATCATTGCCGGGAGTTGTACCGGTTATCAGCGAGAAGCGAAGGGTATCAGCTCCGTACTGTTCAATTACCTCCATAGGGTCAATGCCATTACCCAGGCTTTTGCTCATCTTGCGGCCCTGGCCATCCAGAATCAGGCCATGGATCATGACATCGGAAAAGGGTACTTCCTTCATGAACTCCAGACCGGCAAAGATCATACGTGCGACCCAGAAGAAGATGATATCCCGGCCGGTAACCAGTACCGAAGTGGGATAAAACCGGGCCAGATCGCGGGTATCCTCCGGCCAGCCCATGGTGGAAAATGGCCATAGTGCTGAACTGAACCAGGTGTCAAGGACATCCGGGTCCTGAGTCAGGGTCTTCGAATTACAGTTGGGACATACCTCCGGTTCTTCCCGGCTGCAGATCATCTCTCCGCACTCACAGTACCAGACGGGAATCCGGTGTCCCCACCAGAGCTGCCGGGATATGCACCAATCCCGGATGTTCTCCAGCCAGTTGGTATATACCTTGGTAAACCTGCCGGGCACAAAGACAATGTCCCCTTCCAACACCCGCCGAATAGCCGGTTCGGCCAGAGGTTTCATCTTCACGAACCACTGTTTGCTGATCATGGGCTCGATAACGGTATTACACCGGTAGCAGTGTCCCACTGCGTGGGAATGACTCTCAATCTTCTCCAGGAACCCCTGCTCCTTCAAATCCTCCACAATCTGGCGCCGGCACTCATACCGGTCCATCCCCTCATAGGGCCCGGCCTCTGCGCTCATAGTCCCATCCTGGTTAATGACGGTGACCCGCGGCAGATCATGGCGCATACCCATTTCGAAGTCGTTGGGATCATGGGCCGGGGTTACCTTTACGGCACCGGTGCCGAACTCCCGGTCCACAAAGTCATCGGCGACAACGGGCATCACTCGACCCAGTAAGGGTAATACCAGGTTTTTTCCAATAAACTTCCGGTATCGCTCATCAGCCGGGTTAACCGCAACCCCGGTATCACCGAGCATGGTTTCCGGCCGGGTGGTGGCTACGGTTAAATAACCTTCACCATCCTGGAGCGGATACTTTATGTAGTAAAGATTCCCCTCCGATTCGATATGCTCAACCTCAATATCGCTGATAGTTGTATGACAACGGGGACACCAGTTGATGATATAGTCTCCCCGGTAAATAAGCCCCTTTTCGAAAAGGCTGACGAACACCTCACGTACCGCCCGGGAACACCCCTCGTCCATGGTAAACCGTTCCCGGCTCCAGTCACAGGAGGCCCCCAGCATCTTGAGCTGATTGGTTATGGTGCTGCCGTAGTTATGCTTCCATTCCCAAACCCTTTCCAGGAAAGCTTCTCTCCCCAGGTCATGACGGGAAATGCCCTGACTGGCCAGGTTCTCCTCCACCCTGGCCTGGGTAGCTATGCCGGCATGGTCGGTACCTGGCAGCCACAGCACACTGTAACCCTGCATGCGACGCCACCTGGTCAGTATATCCTGCAGGGTATTGTCCAGAGCATGTCCCAGGTGTAATAAACCAGTGACATTGGGAGGTGGCATAACGATAGAAAAAGGTTCCCTGGTAAGGTCCTCCGCCGGAGCAAAGTAACCCTTTTCAAGCCAGTAATCATACCATTTCTTTTCGACCGTCTCGGGATTATATGTCTTGGGTAAGTTTTTTAGGTCATCCAATGTTGTACCCTCCTCATCAGTGTAAAAAAACCACTTCTAACATTTTAACAAACTGGATTCCACTATTCAGCTAAAAGGATAATATTTGGTCGCCGGAACCATAAAACAGCATCCTTTCCGGGAAGGATCGACGGACATATTGACACGGAGTTACTGATGATACTCTTTGAACGATTTATCGAGCTTTGCTCCGCTGTCCGCTGTCGTAATCAATGCGTTAAACCTAATTCAAATGGGAAGTCTATGGCTAAATACCAGTTCAAGTTTAAGCTTTAGATGCCAGAATAAAGAGTAGGAGTAAGGTTGTGAAAAAGATCCCTGTGCGCTGGAGAGCAGAAATCTACCTGTTACTGATTGCTTTCATCTGGGGTACTACCTTTATTCTGACAAAGGGGGCCCTCGGGTTTGTAGGCCCCTATACATTCCTGGCCATAAGGTTTATCCTGGCCTCGGTCTTCCTGGCCCTGATCTCCTATCAAAGCCTGTATCGGATAACATGGGCCGAGATCAAAGCTGGGCTGGCATTAGGCCTCTTTTTAACGGTCGGGTTTGTTTTCCAGACCGTTGGCCTTCAATACACCTCCGCCTCCAATGCTGCTTTCATCACCGGGTTGTCTGTAGTAATCGTTCCTATTATAATTTCCATTTATACCACCAGTTTACCCACCTGGGGCACAACTTGCGGAATTACTCTGGCAACAATCGGCCTGTTTCTCCTCTCGATCACCGATGCCTTTCGTGTTTCTTACGGGGATATTTTGGTGCTGGGTGCTGCTTTTGGCTTTGCGAACCACATCGTGGTGGTTGACCGTTATTCTCTTCGTTTTAATGCGTATAATCTGGCCCTGGTCCAGGTATTTGTGGTCGGACTGGTTTGCATGTTGGTCGCCATATTTCAGGAGCCCTGGCCACCGCTAATCAATGCTCCGGTTATGGAGGCCCTGGTGGTTACGGTGGTATTTGGCACCGCTCTGGCCTATCTGGTGCAGAACGCTATGCAGAGGTACACCACCCCCACCCGCACTGCCATAATCTTCATCACCGAACCCATCTTCGGCGCAGCCTTCGCCCATTTCTGGGCCGGTGAGGTCCTTTCCTCTCGCGCTCTGATAGGCTGTGCTTTGATCATCAGCGGCATGCTTCTTACCGAACTCAATTTCGCCGGCCTCAAGCTCCCCCGATTACGCCAGACCTGAGACGGGTTCACCCGCATAAAAAAACACCGGTTTTGAGCCGGTGTTTTCTTACAATTCATGTTTTTACCCTATTGCAACCACAAGGAGAGGGCTTCGGTTAGATCGTTTAAGCCCTCGCCGGTAACGGCGGAAAAGGGAATTGCCGGGTTAGTGAGTCTTAAGCCGGCGTTTATGATCTTAAGATGCTGGAGCCGTTTGCCCCGGGGAATTTTATCAAGCTTGGTGGCCACGACCAGACTGGAGATTCCCAGTGATCTGACCCAGTCCTGCATTACAATGTCACTCTCCATTGGCGGGTGACGAATATCAACCAGGTGTACCAGACCCCTGAGGTTGGACCGGTCCGTCAGGTAACACTCGATCAGCTTGCCCCATGAGGCTCTCTGGCTTTTCGCCACCCGGGCGTAACCGTAGCCGGGAAGGTCCACCAGGTGCCAGGTCTCGTTTATGAGGTAGAAGTTAATACTTTGAGTTTTTCCGGGAGTGGAACTGATACGAGCCAGTCCTTTTCTCCCGGTTAAACGGTTAATGAGCGATGATTTTCCCACATTGGACCTGCCCACCATGGCAATCTCCGGTAAGGAGGCCGGAGGCAGCTGTCCCTTGTTAAACGCTGATGCTGTAAAGGTCGCTGATTCAATTCGCATGGTTTTCACTAACGAAAGCACGGTCCAGGACCTGGTCCATATGATCCACCAGGACGAACTTGATTTTTCGCTTTACGTTGGCCGGTACATCTTCCAAGTCCTTCTTGTTGTCGGCCGGCATAATTATAGTCTTAATCCCCGCCCGATGAGCAGCCAGGACTTTCTCCTTTATCCCTCCAACCGGGAGTACCCTGCCGCGCAGGGTGATTTCACCCGTCATGGCCAGGTCGTTATGAACTGGCCGGTTTGAAAAGGCTGAGGCCAGTGCGGTAGCGATGGTAATCCCCGCTGACGGTCCATCCTTGGGTATAGCGCCCTCCGGGACATGCAGGTGGATATCCGTCTTTTCATGAGCATCAGATTCAATGCCCAGGTAATCCTGGCGTGATCTGACATAGGACAGTCCGGCCTGTGCCGACTCCTTCATCACGTCACCCAGTTGACCAGTCAAGGTTAATCTGCCCTTACCCTGCATCAGAGCCACTTCCACTGAAAGAATATCCCCACCGGATTCGGTCCACGCCAAGCCGGTTGACAAACCTACCTGGCTTTCCTTCTCAGCCACGCCATAACGGTAACGCGGAGGTCCGAGGAAAGTCTCGATATTATTGACTCCGACCTTGATCGATTTATTCCGGTCCTTAACCACTTCGCGTGCGCTCTTGCGGCAAATAGACGCTATTTCACGTTCCAGGTTCCTGACCCCTGCTTCCCGGGTGTATTCTCTGATGATTTTTCTAACTGCGCCTTCTGATATAGTTAGATTTTTCGCCTTCAGACCGTGTTCCGCGATCTGCTTTTTAACCAGGTAATCCAGGGCAATACGAACCTTTTCCTCTTCGGTATAGCCGCTCAGATGGATAACCTCCATACGGTCGAGCAGCGGCTTCGGTATATTGTGCCATGAGTTGGCAGTAGTGATGAACATCACCTTTGAAAGATCAAAAGGTACCTCTACATAATGATCACTGAACATATAGTTCTGTTCCGGGTCCAGGACTTCAAGCAAGGCGGATGAAGGATCGCCTCGGAAGTCGGAGGTCATCTTGTCGATCTCGTCCAGCAGGAAGACCGGATTTTTCGATCCTGCCTGCTTCATACCCTGCAGTATCCGTCCCGGCATCGAGCCAACATAGGTGCGCCGGTGGCCGCGGATCTCGGCTTCATCCCTGATGCCGCCCAGCGACATCCTTACAAACTTGCGGTTTAGGGCTCTGGCAACCGATTTCCCCAGGCTGGTTTTCCCCACCCCGGGTGGCCCGACGAAACACAAAATCGGACCTCTCATCTTCTTGGCCAGTTTTCTGATTGCCAGGTATTCGAGAATTCGCTCCTTGGGTTTCTCCAGACCATAGTGGTCTTCGTTTAGAATATTCTCTGCGGCTGAGAGATCAAGCCGGTCCCGGGTTTCGTTACTCCAGGGCAGGGACAGAACCCAATCGAGGTAGTTACGAACCACCACCGCCTCAGCTACCATAGGAGGCATTTTTTCTAGCCTTTCAACCTCTTTTAAGGCCTTCTCCTGCACCTCTTCCGGTAAATTGGCCTTGGCTATCTTCTCCCGGAGTTCTTCCACCTCACCAGCACGGTCATCCTTATCTCCCAATTCCTTCTGGATCGCCTTCATCTGTTCACGCAGATAGTACTCCTTCTGGGTCTTCTCCATGGCTTTGCGTACCCGGATGTTTATCTTCCGTTCCAATTCCAGAACTTCCATCTCTTTGCCCAGTAACTCGCACAGAAGTTCCAGTCTTCGCTTAACATTAACTGCTTCCAATATGGCCTGTTTCTCATTGATTCGGAGAGACAGGTGAGACCCAATGACATCTGCCAGTCTTCCGGGTTCTGTTATGGAAACCACAGAAACCACAGTTTCCGGCGGGATCTTTTTACTCATGCGCACGTATTGTTCAAACTGATAAACCAGGGTCCGGGTCAAAGCCTCGATTTCAGAATTCTTTGATACGGCCCCTTCCCAGATCTCCTTAATCTGAACCCTGAACAGTGAATCCTGTTCCAGGTACTTGTCAATTCTGGCCCGGCGCAGTCCTTCCACCAGTACCCTCATGGTTCCACCTGGCATTTTCAAAACCTGCTTGATTTCAGCAACAGTTCCTATTTCATAGATATCCTGTTCCCCGGGATCATCAGTCTGGGCTTCTTTCTGGGTAGCCAGGAAAAGCTCCTTGTCGGCAATCATTGCCTCCTCAATAGCATTAATCGACTTCTCCCGTCCCACATCAAGGTGAATCACCATGTATGGAAAGACCAATACTCCCCTAAGCGGTAGGAGAGGAATTTCTCTTACTTGTTCTGTTATTTGACTGGTTAACACTAAAGCAACACCTCCACCGTTTCAGGCGCAAGTATATTCTACTATATGTAAAATGGCCCCGCAACTCGACAAAATAAGGGCAGACTAGTAAGTCCGCCCTATTATCTTCCTTTAAGTGGGTAATCCTGTATTGTTCCTTTATATTCCAGAGCAAACTGACACTCCCTGACTAGAAGGTGCTGACTTCTGCTGCCGGGACAAACTCAGGGTTGATAATAGACAGCCGACCGGTCTTCCTGTTAAAGTGACCAGGCATCACCAGGTCCAAAACCTCTTCCAGAGTGCTTACCGGAATAACCTCAATGCTGTTCATGTCGTTAAATATCTTAAGCCAGTTATCTTTGGGTATTATAACCCGCTTGATCCCGATCTTACGGGCAGCTTCAATCTTAGCTATTACCCCTCCTACCGGCTTGATTTGTCCTCTCACGGATACCTCGCCGGTCATCGACAGAAGATTGTCCACTTCATAGTTCTCCATAGCCGAAAGGACGGCGACGGCCATGGCAATTCCCGCTGAAGGGCCATCAACTGGAGTGCCTCCTGGAAAATTGATATGAACGTCATATTCCCGCATATCAACATTGCAGACCCATCGCAGAGCAGTCATTACCGTTTCCACCGATCCCCGGGCCGCACTCTTACGGCGCATGGTCCGGTTGTGTGAGCCAACCTCTTCCTCATCGATAACCCCCGTAGCGTTCCATTTGCCGCGGCCGTTTTCCACCTTTATGGTTACAGCCTCCACCTCAATCACTACTCCCTGGTTGGGTCCGTAAACTGCCAGACCATTAACCATGCNNCCCGGCGAATCACTTCTCTTACGTTCGCCGCGGGGCGAATACTGTCCACTTTGAACCACTTTCTCAACGATTTGCAGGGTCACCCGACTGCTGTTGCGGCTGCGGGCCATACCAGTAGCCAGCTGTACCATGTTAACCGCCTCTCGCCCGTTGGTAGCATAACGGGAGAGTTCCGCCAACGCCTCCTCCTCAATATCAAATCCCACCTTGACGAGTGTTNNAAACCTCCAGACACCTGGAACGCAGGGCCGGAGAAATCTCCTGCGGCATTCTGGTGGTTGCACCAACCAGGCGGAAATCGGCGGGGAGACCATGCTGAAACATGTCATGGATATGAGCCGGGATGTTGGTATCATCCTTATTATAATAGGCGCTCTCCAGAATAACCTTGCGGTCCTCCAGGACTTTG
>DCTH01000152.1:0-2370 GCA_002329495.1 Syntrophothermus sp. UBA1445
CATACCCACAGAAAACGGCACCGGAATACGCAAACATGCCAGACCAATAAAGAAAGCCATGAATATAACTATAGCGAGCATGTTGCACCTCCTACTTCATCTTCCGGTTCATCATCATAACCGGTCCTATGATAACCGTTTAAGTTCAGAATAATGTTCGTCAAGCAATGCAGGGCCGAAAGTACCAGTCCGGCCAGCATAAAGCTGGTCACGATCCACATCGGGATCTGAGCTGCTGAAGAAACCATGTCATATCTGAACTGGTCATATACCAGGAAATAGGTCAAATAAGATATCAGGCTCAGGAAGGCCAGGGCCAGTCCGTCCCGTAATACATTGAGAATATTTACAATCCGCCCACGCTTGGCGGGATCTTTTTGCTTATCTACAATTACTTGGATAAAATTGATTTCGATGTGTTCGCGCTCCATCGTAGCTATAGCACCACCTAAATAGGCAGTAGCTACAAAAAGGTACCGTATCACTTCCTCTGACCAGGGCAGAGGGCTTTCCAGGAAATAGCGGAAAATCACCTGGGTAAACATCAAGGTCACCATGACCAGGAAAAGCGGTACTGTTACAGCATACTCGATGGAGACCAGAGATTTGTTTAGCTTATCGATTTTTGCGATCATAGTCCCTTTCCTCTCTTGTCTCGATTTGCACAACCCGTATTTTTAAGAGGCGTTTACCAGTCGGTAAACGCCTCTCGTAACGTTTGCCTAAACCGGCTGGTTATCTCTGTTATTCACCAGCTCTGATTCTATCCATAACGTCTTTGCCATACAGTTCGTCATTGGCAGGATCATTCATGATCTCTTGGCCAACTTCTTTGGCTTTAGCGAGCAGTTCCGCACTAGGCTCAATGATTTCCATGCCTTTTTCTTCCATCTTGACATAGAAGTCAGCTACGTCAGCTCGGTTTCTGGCCAGCTGAGCGGCGCAATACTTCTCGGCTTCTTCTGCTATGACGGTCTGTTGTTCTTCAGTCAGTTTATTCCAGGTCTTTTCGCTGATGATAAGCACAGTTCCACTATAGATATGCTGCAGTTTAGTCATATAGGGCTGGAACTGATAGTAACCATAGCTATAAGTCAAAATGGCTCCGTTGTCCTGTCCATCAATGGTTCCCTGCTGGAGAGCAGTCGGTAGTTCGGTTACAGCCATCGGAGTCGGTAGGGTACCCATGCCTTCGAACCATTTAATATACATGGGGATCTCTGGAACTCTGATCTTCAGACCAACCATATCTTCAGGTTTGGAAATAGGATGTTTGGAATTGGTCAGCGCACGATAGTCGTTCTCGCCCCAACCCAGTACAATAATCCCTTTTTCAGCCAGTCTTTCTTCGATTACTTCTGCCATCCATCCATTCAGATAACGGGCATCAACATCATCATAATCTTCAAATAAGAAAGGAAGCTGGGTGAAGCCCAGATCCGGGAATAAAGCGGCCAGACCTACGTCAGAGGTCATTTCCATGTCCAAGTCGCCGCGCATGACAGATTCTGTCATCTGACGTTCCCCACCATGAACTCCGGCAAATTCAGCTGAAATTACAACGGATCCGTTAGTTCTTTCTTTTACAGCGTCAATAAAGGGCTGAGAAACAGTTGCATAGGAATGTTCAGGTGAAGAAGTGGCTCCCCAGTGCAGGGTTATTACCTCACCAGAATCATTGGGACCTGCTTGTTCCCCACCTCCGCCGCATCCAACTGCAACGAAAGCAAATGCCAA
Organism: Syntrophothermus sp. UBA1445; assembly: GCA_002329495.1. Taxonomy (GTDB): domain Bacteria; phylum Bacillota; class Syntrophomonadia; order Syntrophomonadales; family DTU052; genus DTU052. Next base: position 1,738 of record DCTH01000152.1, read on the forward strand.
AATCATCATCATTGCAACGAGTTTTAGAGCGTTCCTTTTCACTTTCAGTACCCCTTCCTTCATAATAATTAGGCCTGTGATACAATGCTTTACTGGTTTTTGGTATTCTCACCTCCCTACCATTGGTTATGGGGGGTATCTATTAACCAATCACTTAACCGCGGCTATAGTAGTAGCTTTCGCTAATGATTCGAAGGCTATGAGTGCAGCTCCCAGCGCGCCGGTTAACTGTGATTTGGGTGCCACCGTAATAGTTACTTTCAGTTCCTGTTGCAGGGCTTGAACTACCCCACCATTCTGGGCTACGCCTCCCGTCATCACAACCGTCGGGGTAAGCCCGACTCGACCAGCCAAGCCTGCTATTCTGCGGGCCACTGACTGATGGATACCTGCCACAACATCAGCACTTTTTTGACCGGCCGCCAGTTGAGATATTACCTCAGACTCAGCAAACACAGTACAGGTACTGCTTATGGGAACAACGCTCTCCGCCTTAGCGCCCAAATCCTCAAGATCACCTACCGCTACCTCAAGCACCCGAGCCATGACCTCCAAAAAACGTCCTGTTCCCGCCGCACATTTTTCATTCATAACAAAGTTGCTAACATAACCATGCTCATCAAGCTTTATCAC
>DCTH01000152.1:2392-2895 GCA_002329495.1 Syntrophothermus sp. UBA1445
TCCTTCGTAAGTCATTCTTCCATACCCGGTAACGACTACCTTGCTGATCTCACTTCTCTCTACTTCGGCAATAGTCAGGGCCTCCTGCAGAGCCCGTGCCGGACCGGAAGTCCCAGTTCCGACGGAAACAACCACGCCAGCGAGAATTTCTTTGCCATCCTTGAGAATTACCACCTTAGAAGAAGCGGAACCGATATCTACGCCCATAGTTAACAACTTGGCAGCCTCCTTATTTATCCTGAAGCATTTCCGAAAATGCCTGCAGACGGGTTCTGACCTGTTCGACTGAATCCATCTGTTGTTCGATCTCTACGTGCAACAGATGGATATTACTGTCTTCCAAGTCCATTTTTATATAAGGATAATCATATTCCTCAGGATCACAGAACTTCATCATCATGACCAGAACTCCATCAGCCTGGTTGTCTGTCACCAGATCCTTGATGATAGTGCCCCTTAGTTTGACCGGGTCATGAACAGTAGCACAACCTTCGAAATCTGCA
>DCTH01000215.1 GCA_002329495.1 Syntrophothermus sp. UBA1445
GTTAAACCGGAGAATCAGTGAATACGAGCCGTTGGGCGGACCGGCGACCGCATATGTGTGTCATAACTATGCCTGCCAGGCTCCAGTTACTTCCGCCTCGGAGTTGAAGAAGATTCTGGCCCAGACTTTCCAGCACTAAGGATAAGGAGGTGAGTTACATCGGTACCGGTCAGAAGTCAAAAAGAACTCTCAAGCCTCAGAGTTTTGAGGTCTCCCAGAACTTTAAGTTCGAGACTGCCGAAGAGATTGACGACCACGAAATTGAGGATCGTTACTCTCCCGAATCTCCCTTTGATGACAACCGAGATCCGGAGCATAAATCTCGCAATATCATCTGCAAACCTTCAGAGCTAAGCAAGGTCAATACCCGAACAACCCGGACCCGGTTGTAGAGATAGGGGGGTAAGGGGACGGTCCTTTCGTCACCCCGAAGAAGGTGGCAAAAGGACCCTCTCCTTGCCCCCCTCTCGCCAAATGAGGACCTCTCTGTTAAGATATAAGAAATCTACCCTTCGGGGTTACATTTTTACATAAAGGAGATTGATATATGGGTATCAAGATCGTTTCAGACAGTTGTTGCGATCTGCCCCCAGAGATTCTTAAGAAGTACGACATACAGCTGATTAATTTGCTGGTTAGATTTGGCGACAGAGAATTTCAACCCGGGGAAATGAGTATTGACGAGTTTTACGCCAAAATGGCCAAATCACCGGTTCTGCCCCAGACCAGTCAACCACCAGTTGAGGAAATAATGCGGGTATATGGCGGTTTGCTAGAAGAGGAAGAAAATGAAGTAATCGGCATTCACACGTCATCAGGCCTGTCTGGTACCCTGCAGAGTGTACAGATGGTCCGGGGGATGTTGGAACAGCCGAGATTACATGTTATTGATTCATGCAAGGCCTCAATCGGATTGGGGTTGATGGTTCTGGAAGCTGCCCGCCTGGCCGAGGAGGGCAAGGATGTAGGGACCATACTTGACCGCCTCCAGGAAATGAAATCCAAGGTCCATTGTATCTTCTCGGTACAGAACCTCGAGTACCTGATCAGCGGTGGCAGGATTTCCAAGGGCAAGGGTCTGGTTGCCGGGGTCCTGGATATCAAACCCATCCTCTGCATTAATGAGGGGGGCTTCATAGTGCCATATGACAAGGCCCGGGGACACCGCGCTGCCCTGAAGAAGGTTTTGGATATTATGGAGAAACTGGGGGTTGACCTGCATGCTCAAACCGTGGGTGTCTGCCACTCCGATGTGATTAAGGATGCGATATACCTTAAAGAGAATATGGAGCAACGGTTTGGCGTAAAAGAGGTTATAGTCGGGGATATAGGCCCGGTCATCGGTTCTCACGTAGGGCCCGGGACCTTCGGCATTTTCTTCGAATCATAACAGCGATACTGTTTTATATTCAGGAGGGGGGAGAATTTCTGATGCCTATGTCAAAGGATGATAAGCTCAATTTCGCTTTCAAGGTGGCCCTGGCCATGGCGGAAGAAGAGAAACTAGTTTCACCGGCCGAACTGTGGATGGCCAAATGGGATCTTTCTGAGGACGATATCAAGCGCAGCTACAAGAATGTTAAAAATGCGGTTGACAAACTGCGCGACACTCAGAAAATGGATTATTCCCTTCTGGAACTCAGGATAAGGGACGGGAAAAAATTTGATGTGCCGGCGGCGCAAGCCATAATTGGCATACTCTATGCCCGGGGAGAGTTTACAGAGGTTATTGATTCTCTGGATTTTGTTCCTGCTGAGGTTACACGATACATCGAGGCCGCCAAAAAGTATTATCAACCGGTTAGGGTTGAGGAATAACATCCTCTTGATCGGGGTTCAGGCCTGGAATTTTCGAGGGGAACCGAAATATTTATTCCAGTAGTCATACGAACCGTACCCGCCATGAATGCAGTGGTCTCTGCCGGATAGTACTGGGAACCGAATAGCAGCCTGGCGGGAAGGGTTCGTTAAACAAGGAGTGGTTGCGGAGTGCCCCCGACTAAGTCAAAAAAGTATAATAAGCCGGTTCTGGACATGCCATGGACCCCCCTGCAGGTGATACTTGGAATGACTGGTTTGGCCTGCACTGCTCTGATGGTGGGGATGGTTATCTATTATTGGCCCGAGCTGCCGTCTCGGATACCTACACACTTTGGGGCGTCGGGGACCCCGGACGGCTGGGGTTCCAAACATAGCCTGTTGTTAATGGCTGGCGTTGGGGCGTTTCTGTATCTGGTGATGTTCATCCTCAGCCGGTATCCTCATCTGTACAATTACCTCACGACGATTACCGAGTCCAATGCCGAAACCCAGTACCGCATGGCCATGAATTTGATGATTGTCCTGGGAAACGTCATAATATTGATGTTTACCTATATGGTCTGGCAGACTATTCAAACCGCTATGGGCCAGTCTGAGGGTATGAGCTCCTGGTTTCTGCCGGTCTTTCTGTTCCTGACCCTCGTTCCGGTGGTGGTCTACCTGATTGCATCGGTGCGGGCCCGGGACGTTCCCAAACGGAGATAATCAATTCCTGGGGTAGTTGAGTTGGTCTTGGGTAACGGATATGATCCCAGGCAAATCCCCGGGAGAGGAGTTACCATGGAGAAACTTATTACCGATATTATTAATGATAAGATACGCACCAGCAACGGTCGTACCCGCTACCGCTCACCACTGGTGGGATTTGCATCGGCGAATGATCCTTTGTTTGCCAGGTTAAGAGAGGTGGCCAATCCTGATCACCTCCTGCCCAGGGAGATGCTGCCGGAGGCCCAGACGGTTATCGCCTTCTTTCTTCCCTTTGATAACGATGTGATAAAGCTCAACCGGAAAGATCCTTACGTGTCGCGGGAATGGGCGGTGGCTTATGTGGAGACCAATCAGCTGATAAAGGATATCTGCCTGGAATTAGCCCAGCAGCTGGGGAAGATGGGTTCTCGCGCTGCCTACGAGATGCCGACCCACAACTTCGATAGCGAGCGACTGCTGTCAGGCTGGTCACACAAGCATGTGGCTTATGTGTGTGGCCTGGGGAGTTTCGGACATAACACCATGCTGATAACCGCGCAGGGGTGTGCCGGGAGGTTTGGCTCCCTGGTAACGGATAAGTATATAGAACCAGGTACCTCACCGGAAACGCTTTATCATCCCTTCTGTGAAAAGTGTGACTACTGTGTTAAGGCCTGCCCGATCTCCGCCTTGAGCGAAAGCAGGTTCGATAAAGCCACCTGCTATCAGTACCTCCTGGAAGTAGACAAATTTTTTGATGACCTTCCCGTAAGTGATGCCTGTGGCAAATGTGCCAATGGTCCCTGTGCTTTTAAGTCGCCAGGTTAAAACCCTAGCGGGATACTTTTCGCGGCCTCCTCGGCTTCTTTTTTTCCTTCTTTGTCCGTTATCAATTGCGGTAATCTACTCACCTTCATATCAACGTACTTTTAATATTGAAGAATTCCTCGAATCAAACCAACTATAACCATTCCACTGCAAGTTATCCCGCTGGGAATATCTGATTTGCCCGTACATGTCTCACATTCGCCGGGGTAGCAATCGCCCGTGGTGGGCATATTCACACTTGTTCATTCCACGCAAACTTGCATTACTGGTGTGGGCCTGCTCACCTACCTGCAAGCTCTTAGCGCCTGTAAAAAACAATTAATGGCCCACATTTACTTAGATTCTAAAAAATGCAGAGCCAGGAAGGTATTAGGAGAGATATGAGGAATAAACTTATCGTGAGCTGCTGAAGGTGCCGGATTAGAGAAGTACCTGGTGTAAAACAGAATTGGAGGGGGGAGTTCATTTGGATCGAGAGACGGTCATTGTTAGCGCGGTAAGGACAGCGGTAGGAAGTTTTGGCGGGTCTTTACGGGGTTGGTCTACACGGGATTTAGGCGGGGCAGTAATTAAGGAAGCTTTGGCTCGCGCCGGAGTTGAGCCCGGAACTGTGGATGAGGTGATAATGGGTAATGTTAACCCTCCCGCAAGCTGCCTGAATGTTGGGAAAGAGGCAGCACTGGCGGCTGGGGTTCCGGTCCATGTTACCGGGTTTTCGGTTAATCGCCTGTGTGGTTCAGGTCTGCAGGCCATCAATCTGGCCACCATGATGATCAAGGGTCAGCACGCGGATATTGTCGTGGCCGGGGGTGTGGAGAATATGAGTGATTATCCCTATGCGGTGTTTGATATCCGATGGGGCAAGCGGATGGGAGATGCCACCCTGGTCGATGAGGCCTCCGAGAGTTTAAAAGACCCGGGTACCGGGATCCTGGCCGGATACACGGCTGAGCTGCTGGCGGAAAAATACAACATCACCCGCGAGGAACAGGATCAGTTCGCATTTGAGAGCCAGATGAAAGCCAAACAGGCCATTGAATCAGGGGCTTTCGAGGCGGAGATTCTTCCTTTGGAGATTAAAACCAGGAAAGGCACCCGGGTGTTTGCGGTCGACGAACACCCCAAGTTCGACACCACCCTGGAAAAACTGGGCCGCCTGCCGACTGTATTTAAGAAAAACGGGACGGTTACGCCCGGTAACTCCTGCGGTATGAATGATGCTGCGTCTGCCCTGGTTCTGATGGCAGCAGGCAAGGCCCGCGAGCTGGGCCTGACTCCCATGGCCCGGGTGGTAGGGTTTGCGGCCGGAAGTGTTGAACCGCTCTATTTCGGGGAGGCACCGGTGGTGGCAGTGAAGAAGGCCCTGGAGAGGACCGGCTTGACTCTGGACCAGATGGACCTGATTGAATGCAACGAGGCCTTCGCCGCCCAGACCATTTCCGTTGAGCGAGGCCTTGGATGGGATCGCCGCCGGCTTAATGTCAATGGGGGAGCTATCGCCCTGGGTCATCCCCTGGGAGCAACCGGAGGAAAACTTACCGCCACCATCATCTACGAACTCAAGAGACGGCAGGGTCGATATGGGCTGGTTACCGCCTGCACCGGGGGAGGAATGGCGGTAGCGACAATTGTCGAAAACATTCAATAAAAATAGATCCTGATTAGAGAGATTAACAAAAACCCAGGTTGGCTGCACCGGTACACCGGCAAAACTACAGCATTTAAGAAGCCAGATAACTGGCATTAGCGGAAACCCATCATTATGGTAAAGGTTCAAATGCCGACAGACAGTTTGTTTAAACATTCCATTATCCCCGGGTTTGAGAGGAGGAGAATAAATGGGGTTTGATTTCACCTACAACGAGGATCAATTGGCACTGCAGAGAACCCTCCGCAAGTTCGTGGAGAACGAGATGGTGCCAGTCAGAAAGCAGTATGACGAGTCAGAAGAGTTTCCCTGGGAAGTCATTCGCAAGATGCAGGATCTGGGTTTGAACTGTATCGTAGCACCGGAAAAATACACCGGGATGCCCTTTGACAACATAACGGTGAGCATGGTGGTAGAAGAGCTTAGCCGGGGTTGTGCAGGAATGACCCTGGGGGTTTTGGCCAACTACCTGGCCTCGGAACCGGTGTTGATCGCCGGTAATGAGGAACAGCAGGACTGGTGGTTCACCCGGGCCTGTGACGAAGGCAAGCTGCAGGCCTTTGGCCTAACTGAGCCGGGGGCCGGGTCTGATGTGTCCGGAATCGCTACCACTGCCAAAAAGGATGGGGATTACTACATCCTGAACGGCACCAAATGCTTCATAACCAATGGAGGAGTGGCTGACCAGTACGTGGTAATGGCCACCCTGGATCGCAGTATGAAGCACAAGGGTACCGTGTTCTTCATTGTGGA
>DCTH01000114.1 GCA_002329495.1 Syntrophothermus sp. UBA1445
CGTCTATTAAGGAGGGTCTTCTGGAAGAACGGCGACCACAGTTAAGTTTTGTCCAGGGCAGCCTGGATCGTCTCACTTTTCCCGATCAGTCATTTGATGCCATCGTATGTCTCGATGTTTTGGAGCACACCTACGATCCAGCCGCGGTATTGAACCAATTCGCTCGGGTAGCAAAACCGGGTGCCGATTTGTTTATAACTGTTCCCACCAGCAATGGTGAACTTTATCAAAGATTCGAGGAGGATACCCGGGGGGCCACTTTCCCGGCCATGCTGCACCTGCATCACTGGGAGCCCCATAACCTTATCCAGTTCTTCCGGCGATACAGCTTTGAGCTGGAGAAGATAGAACTTTTTGACCACCTTGCGCCGGAGACCGCCGACCGCCTGCTGGCTGCCGGCATGTTAAGCACAGCTGACGAATCAGGATTTCCTCTGCAGATCTTTGCGGTATTCAGGCGGGAATTGGAGTCATAGACNNTTTGCGGTATTCAGGCGGGAGTTGAAGTCATAAAAATTGATTCCACATAAATCAAAAGTACAATTGTGGTTTGCCTTGATACGCAGTTAACCATATGGTAAATAATGCAAAGTGCATTTAGGGGGTACATAATATTTTGAAACGTTTATTTAACGGCAGTATCTGGTATACATTAGTTCTGGTTATCATAGGTGTTTTCGCCTTTTTCACTCAGGAACTGGTTGCTTTTTTTATGCTGGGATTCGTTTTAATAATGTTATCCAATATTTACGATAAACTTAATGATATAGCTGAAAAGATAGATAAGAAATAGTATTTATGAGCATAATCAAGATAATTCTCACTAAGCTTAAACGAAAGAGAACCCGTTTACTTTGGGTTCTCTTTTTTGCTAAATAGATTTAGGCAGGGGAGTGTTCAGGTAGTCCCCACCTTATAATCCCCTCACAATTTAGGGTTGGCCAATCATCGCCTGATTATCTGATTACAGAGATAGTGTCCGGCTCTGATACGATTTTTTGAGAGCCTCGTAGTATACATCGAATGGCTGAATGCCGCCCTTCAAGGACTTACTGCCCAGTACGGTTCCCATTGGATCCAGGGTATGCATTACTTCAATTTGTTCCTCGGTAGGCGGTTCCATCTCATATAGATGTGGGGATACCTTTAAGTCCCAATCGATGTATTCCTTAATCTGCTCCACGGTCATCCCGGGATATATGGCGTCCAGGTACATTTCTTTGGTTTCGGCATCAAATTTAAAGAGGCCGCGGTCAGTTACCACTGCACTGGGACCACCGCCTAAGAGACCGGCTTTTTCCCGGGCACCGGGACCGGACAGAAAACCGGGACTGGTGATAAAGTCAATCTTATTGACAAACTTTCCCTTCTGGAGGCGCATAACAATAACCGTACGCTGGCAGGAGGAAGCGATGTCATTGGCCCCGCCGCTCCCTGGCAGTCTGACCTGGGGATGATCGTAGCTTCCGCCCTTCCCGAAGATGGCGGTGGTGTTCAGGTTGCCGAACTTATCAATCTCCGCTCCGCCGATAATTCCCACGGTGATATAACCCCGCTGCTGGTCACTGAAGATCCGGTTCATGGTACTGGCTACCAGGGCATTGTCAGTGGTGGGCGTATCCGAAATAGTCCAGGGCATCCTGCGACTGCGGGCCCCCACTCCGCCACCTTCATATACAATGGTAACCTCAGGTGCGTGGGTCGCCGCCGCTACGGCACCGGCCATCAGCGGAATCCCGACCCCGACAAATGCGACATCATCATTGCTGAGCTGCAATGAACACACCGCCGCCATCATTTCAGAAATTGAATAATTCTCGGCATATTTCTTCATTACATTTCCTCCCTCGTTCTCGATATTATCTCGGGAATCATGCAGTTGTCCTGTTCCAATTCCTGAAGCTTGGCTAAACGGTCACGTCCGACCTTATCCAGGTACTGCCCATGATCCTCTACCTGGTAAACCCACTCATCCAACCATGCCATGACCCCGTCTCTGGTCCGGGACGCTTGAATGAATCCCTGGCGGAAGGGATTGTCCATCCAATAGCATCCGGTTACGGATAAAGGATGACAGCCAAACGGGAGTTCCACCACCGCAGATACGGCGTATTCCGGGATAACGGTCATATTGGGGATTTTCCGGATCTCGCTGGTGGGAACCACCTCTTCACAGGTGATAATCACATTTTTACAGGCTCGGGAGGCGAAATCATCGTTGCCCATCATCCCCCATATCTGACAGTTGCCCGCCATATCGGAGCGCTGTACATGAATGAAGGTAGTATCGGGATTGGCTGCCGGTACCAACGCAATGGGACCGCTCCCGTAGGGATCATCGATCACTTTTATCCGAGGATTATGCGTAATAATATCGCTGCCCAGGAGCGATTTGGTGGGGAGGAAGGGAAGACCCATCGCCCCGGCCATTAAACGCAGTCCGGCGGTGTAATTGGAGTAGGGCTCGATTTCGATATAATTGGGAATCCCTTCTTCCACCGCCCGGCGGATATTATAGCCCTGTCCGACTACGCCGATCCAGATATAAGCTGCCTCAATCCGACTGAAACAACCAGCCGCAACCATCAGTTCCGCCGGGTCAGAAGTGGTATCGGTTATGAGAGTTATGTTTTTTCTGCCCTGGCGGATGATTTCATGTGCTACCGCCATTGGTTCGCGGGCACATATGCTGCCGATGTTCAGGGAGCATCCATCCCAGGTATACTTACTCACCGCTTCTTTTAATGTCATCCGTTTGTCCTTCACTTACAACCCCCCTTGTTTACACCAAAAATAATAGTGCAAATGATAATGATTAGGAACCCACCAATTTGGTAACCTTGTTTGAAGCAATGTCATCCATTTGAGCATAAGTCGCGGTATCTGGGTTAGCTTTAAGAATCATGTTGTATGCAGGATTATTGGGAAAGATGGATTCAGTTTACCATAATCCAAGGAAGCCGGACAATAGTGCCTCCCGGCTTATTCTTGCTCCGGCTTCTCCCGTATCTTATAATCGTGATAGTTATCATTTCGCTAAGGGGGCCAATCAGAAATTGAATTCAACCAATCAGGGTATCGATGAGGGATTGTTTCGGGTCATTGTCAGGACTAATTCGCAAGCGCCATTCTACCAGTTATTAGGCATAACTACCAAGGCTTTAGGGCCCGGCTATGCGGAGATGTCAGTGCAAACCACAGATAAGCACGGAAACCCCCTGGGCATTACCCATGGAGGACTGGTTTCAACCCTCGCGGACGCTGCGATGGCAAATGCGCTGCGGGCAACCGGTAAAAGAGGTGTCACCGTTAATTGTGATATTAGTTTTTTAACCTCCGCCCCGGTGGGCCAGGAGATGGTAGGTCGGGGAAAGGTTGATCGGGTCGGATCTCATCTCTGCTTTGCCAGCAGCGAGGTGGTATGTGAAGGCAAGGTTATCGCCACCAGCCAGGGCACTTTTTATATAATAGGAGAAATGGAAGTTGACTGAGTCTTCACTGTCGGGCATTGGTAATCTGATAAAACTGAACGATTATTGCGTAGTTACCTTTGCTTCCACTTCAAGTGCCCTCAAAGGGGAGCAGGTCATGAAGGCGGCCAATCGCGAGTTTGTCGTGATGCCGACTCCCCGGGAAATAACTGCCAGCTGCGGCTTGTCCCTCAAAGTCAAGCCCGAAGATGCAGAGGGATCTTACCAGGTCTTGCGTGAGGGCGGGGTTGATATCAGTGGGGTGTATCATCTGATACGTGATGGTAACCGGAAGAGCGTGGTTCCCCTGCATCTGGAATAGACTTCATGCGTCCCAGGGTTATTCCTGTCAGATTTCCGTCCGTAATCTTTTCACTGCCCCTGTGTTAGAAAGGATTCCAGATACTCGAAGCCGTATTGGAAGGTTGGCTTAAGCAACGACCACCGGGGAAAACGCCCGGGGGAGGATTGATTTGGAGTTAATACTGCTGCTCAAACATATGGACAGCCGCGGCCTGGAGACTACTGTTTTCAAGGTCGAGAACGGCGAGTTGAAGGTCATGTCCGCAAAGGACAGCATACCCCGCCATGCTTTACACCTGGTTCAGAACCACCCCGGTAAACCGTTGCTGGTATTCACGTCAGGCAAATACCTTTTCCTCTCTGAATTGTGGAGTGTCTTAAGGCCTGACCAGGCCTGGAACGGGATGTCCGGGGAGGGTAGAAACTCCGACTGGGTTCAGATTTTGCAGGAATTATGGCAGGAGGCCCGCCAACTGGGCTTTTCAGTCCTGCAGGAGACGATGCCTATCCTGTCGCCAGGGGATCCTTTGGGGGATTTGCTGGATGCCGCGGGTGAGGGACTGATCCTGGAGACGGTCCGGGATTATCGCGCAGTGCCCCACCCTGAACCGAAATGTGAGCCGCTCTCCGAGTTTTCGCGTGAACAGGTGTTGGATATCCTGGGACCGGCGGGTATTTTGAGCCGGGTTATGGAATCATACTGCTACCGTCCCGAGCAGGAGGAAATGGCCCGTGAGGTGTGCATTGCCCTGGAGAGGGACGAATTCCTGCTGGCTGAGGCCGGTACCGGGGTGGGTAAGACCCTGGCCTACCTGATACCTTCGTNNGGCCCTGCAGCGTCAGTTGGCGGAAAAGGATCTGCCGTTGTTGACCGAGTTTCTGCCGGTCTCCTTCGCCTGGCGAATCGCCTACGGGAGGGACAACTACCTGTGTCTGGCCCGGTGGCACATGCTGAAGCACAACCTGGATGACCTGACCGCTGAGGAGCGGCGTCTGCTGGTGGGGCTCTGCATATGGCTGGCCCGGGGAGGAGAGGGCGAGTTCCAGGAACTGAGGTGGGACAACCAGGGCACCTCCCTCTGGAAGCAGGTTAACTGCCAGCGCCATGGCTGTGGAGGCAATCTCTGTCCCTGGCATCAGCAGTGTTACTTCTTTGCAGCGCGCAGGAAGCTTAACAAGGCCGATATCATCGTGGTCAACCATGCCCTGCTCTTAAGCGACATGGCTACCGAAGGTCATATCCTGCCGTCTTATCAGCGTCTCATCATTGATGAGGCCCACAACCTTGACCGTACCGCTTTCGAGAAACTGGGCACCTCTTTCGCGGTGGAAGAGGGTCTGCGGCTCTTGGCCAAACTCTCCGAGAAAAGGAACGGGATTGAGCGGGGTTACCTGGCCTCGTTAAAGGCTCGCTATCATCAATGTAAGCAATAACT
>DCTH01000042.1 GCA_002329495.1 Syntrophothermus sp. UBA1445
TCCTGCAGCATAACCGGGGCGACTTACTTGGCTATTGGGGCCGGTCTTTTTTTCTCCAATACCATTTGCACCCGGTAACGGACTTCTTCCTCCTCATTATCATGAGTACGGATATAGAACTCATCTGCTTCCAGTCCCGCAAAGAACCTGTCCATAGCCGTCTCCATCGGCATTCCATTAACCAGCAGCTTGGCACCGTAAGCATAAAGTTTCTTAAACTTTTCAGTTTCATAGTAGGGATCGGTATTGGCCTTGATCCTTTCACTGTTGCCGCTAAGACCGGTAGGAATCAGTCCCGGGCAGAAGACGAATGCCTTGATTTTGGACTTTACCGCCTGCAGTTCCACCGCCAGCGATTCCGTCACCGAAACGGCAGCGTGCTTACTCATGGCATATGGTGCAATAGCGGTATTGACCTGCAGCCCGGCATTGGAAGCCGTGTTTATGATAAAGCACTCCTTGTCCTGGGCCATCATACGGGGAATAAAAGCCCTGATGCCATTCACGATTCCCATGACGTTGATCTCAAAGACCTTTCTCCACTCCTCAGGAGGGATCTTCCAGATGCTGCCCATGGAATGGACCCCCGCGTTGTTGATGCAGTAATCCACTCCGCCAAAGGCGGCAAATGACTCCTTCGCAAAGGAGTCAACGGCATCACTGTCGCAAACATCCATAATAGTGGTCAAAACCTCCACATTCTTCGCCCTCAGCTCCTCTGCAAACCGGGCTAGGTTTTCCCCATCCAGATCAGCCAGTGATAACCGGGCACCCTTCTGGGCAAACCGGGTAGCCATGCCTTTGCCCAATCCGCTGGCAGCCCCGGTAATAGTCACTACTTTCCCTTTATAATCCGCCATAGTTTCCTCCACTTTTTTGCTGCACTAACCTAATTACTCCAGAAAATGAGACATGACCAATGTATTGTCCTCGGTTCCGAATCTGCCATCCATCAGGTTTATTCTCCATTTTTTCATATATGAGCAGGCCTCAGGATGGGTAAAGATCATGAACTGCCCCTCTTCCAGACCCTTAAACACAGTATCCACACACTTCTCCACCGGAATCCCTGCGGTCACAAATTTCTTGCTGATGTAATTGGCCTTCTTCTGCGCCGGGGTTTCCTTGAAGGCAATACCCTCTTCATCCAGTGCGTAACGCGGGGAACGGTTCTGTTCGATGTCTCCGAAGTTGGTGGCAACAAAGGCCGGGCAGAGCCCGTGGAACCACACCTTGGTCCCCTGTTCCCGCATCTGCAACTCCAATGATTCAACAATCGATAATGCGGCAAACTTGCTGGCTGCATAGGGTTGATTGGTGGAAAATGAAAAGAACGCCGATACCGACAGGGTATTGATGACATGGCACTCCCGATCCTGCGCAACCATGCGCGGAATGAAGGCCCGGGCCGCATAGACATGGGCCATGGTGTTAACCGCAAACACCCATTCAAAATCCTTAAGGTAGGCTTCCGTGGTGTAACCACCCGCTGAAGCCCCGGCGTTGTTAAACAGGTAATCAACTCCGCCATAGGTTGCAAAGGTTACATCCGCAAACCTCTGTACATCCTCAACGCTGCTGACATCGAACCGGTCGGCAATAACCGCGACTCCTTTTTCCTTCAGTTCCGCCACCACCTCGGCCAGCTTGGTTTCATTTATATCGGCCAGGGACAATTTGGCACCGTATTCGCCGAACCGCAGGGCCAGGCCTCTTCCGATGCCGCTGGCCGCTCCTGTGATGGCAACAACCTTTCCTGCATAATCAGCCATCTGTTTTTCTCCTTTCCAGGTTACGGCCGACCGTTTTTCCAACCGGGTTTAATGCCGTAGGTCTCTGCTACAAAGTCACGGTGAACATCGGCGGGCATCTCTGCAATTTCAAGCTGCAGTGAGGAAACCCACATCATGCTTACCAGGGATTGAGGGGTAAAACCGATGCCACCGTGCATGATGGCTGCATCGTGCAGGTTCTTATTAATCGCCTCGGGAACAAACACCTTGGACATGCAGGCCAGCCGGAAGCACTCATCATACCTCTGTTCATCCCACAGGCGGATAGCGTTGTAGATCAGGCTGCGGCTGAGCTCATTGTTAATGGCCATATTTACCAGGCGATGAGACACGGCCTGCAGGTCAGTCATCGGCCGTTCATAACGGGTGCGCTGTCTGCTGAAGGCCAGGGTCTTCTGGAAAGCGGTATCACCCAAAACCAGGGCTGATAACGATATCGAAAGGAAGCTGGGGCCGAACCAGAGCATGCCGATTCCGCTGTCAACCACCTTGTTGGCCTTGGGTACCCTGACGTTTTTCAGGTTCATGGTTCCCCAGTCGGCGTTGCCGGGTACGATCTTCCGCTCGTTGAAGCCGGTTTCCACTCCCGGGGTATCCTTTTCCACCACGTAGACCGTATCAAAATAGCTGCCATGGGGTTTGCCGAATACCACCTTGATGTCGGCCGCATGGGCATTGGTAACCAGAACCTTGGTACCGTTAATAACGTAGTCATCGCCNNATTCCGGATAGTTGTTCAAACCAGCGGGGTCGGTTACGGCTCCACAGCCGATCGCTTTTCCTGAAGCTAGCGGCACCAGGTACTTCTGTTTTTGTTCTTCAGTTCCCCAGTACAGCAGGGGCAGTATCGAGAGGTCGTGGGCACCCATTACCATGCTGGCAGGATTCCCCATCCGGCTCAGTTCTTCCAGGATGATGAAGTAGGTGGTAAAATCGTAGCCCTGTCCACCATAGTTTTCCGGCACATAGGCTCCGATGTAACCCTGTTCGGCGGCTAGTTTCCAGCTCTCATACGGGAAACCTCCCTGTTTGCGGTCAGCCGAGGACGCCTTTTTGGTATCCGGGCTTAAGCAGAACTCCCGTACCGAATTCCTGATAAGTTGCTGTTCCTCCGTAAGAAAATAACTCATCAACAAGACTCCTTTCAATTGTTTTTTATTTAGAATGGTTGACCTGAGGGACAGGTATTGTATTTCGTCTGGTTGAAACCTGTTATCCCCTCTGGCGACAACCGGCTCTAATAACGATGCCGCTTGTCTATCGATGGGCTCTCATTAATTATAATGCAAAAACCGTGCCAACTGCCGATGCTTGATTGGACGGCTTCCGATATCGACTCCTCTGCCCGTGTAATACAGTTTGCGCTACACATATCTTCATATATTCTGCAATGTCGGTATTCTGAAACAGTAGCATTCTGCAACAGTATATCATGCATACTGCAGCAACACTATTAAAATCCTCGACTTTACGGTTGGGGAGAGGCATGTCCCTTTTTCTCCCTTTGCACTATAATAGTTGTAGAAATAGATTCATTATTATTCCCCTATCTCATTTAATTCTAAGGGGGTCTGATAACATTGCCAACACCACTCGAAGTGCTCAACCATTACGAATCCTCAATGCTCAGGATAGATGTGGTTACCCGGATCCCTGATCTCTACTTTATTCCGCGGAATGAACTCCAGCAGAGGATCAATCAATACCAGGACATCATCAACCTGAGTCGGCCGATCATGAGTTATTTTGCACCCAACTTTGACAACAAGTACATGCATCTAAACCTGATTGACCCTGATGGATGTATCCTGCATTCACTGGAAGACGACCATGTGGGAGCGGTATGTCCCGGGTTTATATATATTAATAACAATGCCGCTATTAAAGAGTCATTGCTCCAGGGGGCCATCGTCGATCTGTATTCCATCGAGGCCAATGAAGGCCTGGTCAGTATGCCCATACTGACTCGCGACTCAGCAGTCTGTTTAACCATAACCAGCATGAAAGGCAGGATCCCCAATGATTACCTGCGGATGGCCTTCTTTATATATCAGATGTTATATGCCCAGTACCGAATGGTTTCCGAATTCAATAAAGCAACCGACACCCTAGTTGATATAAACAGCGAATCCACGCTGATTGTCAATGAGGATGGTTTAATCACCAGTGCCAATGCCAAATGTATGGAGTTTTTCGGGGTTGATTCCAAGGATATATTAACCGGAATACATGTTAACGAAATCATTGATGATCACCGTCATCTACTTGATCCGTCAGGTCCCCCCAATGGTCATAGTTTTATGATTTATGCCCGCGATGAATGGCGAACCGCCGAACTGGTCAATCGAAAGGTTCTGCAGATGCCAGTTGGGGGCAAGCACACAGTTCTTTCATTCCGGTGCCAAAACTCACTCCAAATCATTCCCGCACCTGCGGTTGACCATGAACGAAAAGATGCCTTCAAAGGCATAATCGGCAGCAGTCCGGAGATGAAGAAAAACATTACCATCGCCCATAAAGTTTCGGCCCTGCCTTCCACTGTGCTGATCGAAGGGGAAAGCGGAACCGGTAAGGAATTAATTGCTCAGGGCATTCATTTGGCAAGCGGCCGTAAAGGACCCTTTGTGGCTATAAACTGCGGATCCCTTTCCAAGGAATTGCTGCAAAGTGAACTCTTTGGTTATGCCGAGGGTGCTTTTACCGGTGCCAAAAAGGGCGGAAAGACCGGCAAATTCAAACAAGCTGATGGAGGCACCATATTCCTCGATGAGATCGGCGAGATGTCTGAGGAAATGCAGGTTAGCCTGCTCAGATTCATGCAGGACAAGGTGATAGTTCCCCTGGCCGATACCAAACCCCAGAAGGTAGATGTGAGAATTATCGCCGCTACCAACCGAAATCTGCGTCAGGAGGTCGAAACCGGCAGCTTCCGCGAGGACCTGTTTTACCGGCTGAACGTGGTGAATATTAAGATGCCCCCACTGCGCGAGCGCAAGGAGGATATACCCCTACTGGCTGAATATATCCTTCAGGATATCTGTACCGAATACGGGATTCCCTTTAAGAACTTCAACAAGAATTGCATGAAAAAACTTACCCAGTACGACTGGCCGGGCAATGTAAGGGAATTGCGCAATGTCATCGAAAGGGCCCTGATTGTCTCCTCCGGCGACAGGATAACAGTTGAGGACCTGCTTATTGACGCGATGCCACAATCAGAAAGACTGATAGATATGGAATATTCCACCATAATGGAACTCCTGGGCCGCTACGACGGAAACATTTCCGCTACCGCCAAAACACTGGGTATTGCCCGTACAACCCTTTATCGGAAGATGAAAAAACTCGGCATCGAAGTGAATGCCCGTTGATCAGGGCAGATTTGGTTGGATAGACCGCGAACCAGGTATGAAGCCTTTCAGGTTCTTAGTTCAAAAAGCGAAGTGAGGTTACGCTGTCTCCTTTAACCAACGAATGCGGCCTCCTGGCTAATAAACTATTTTTCCGGAACGGCATTATTGAGGCTCTTCAGGTGCTTTTGATACGCTTTCCAGCCCGGACAGATCTTGGTGTGCCAGTACCACAGACGACTGCTGAATTTTTTGGGATTGGCCTCCGCCGACTTACGCCAGGAACAGTCTTCACAGGGGT
>DCTH01000212.1 GCA_002329495.1 Syntrophothermus sp. UBA1445
CCAAAACAATAGATTCACAAGGGGGAAATCATGAATACTTTGAAACATTTGATGCAGCCAATTCGGATCAGATCCATGGAAGTAGCTAACCGCGTGGTTATGCCGCCCATGGGCACTTTATTGGGGAATGATGACGGGACGGTGAGTGACGCCAGTATCGCCTACCTGAAACGGCGGGTTCAAGGGGGCGNNGCCGGACTGGTGTTTCAGGAGATCACCGCCATCCATCCCCAAGGAGCAACCAGCCCGGCTCAGCTGGGGATATATGAAGACCGGTTTCTTCCGGGTCTGCGGCGGGTGGTGGAGACCGTGCATGAACAGGGCAGTAAAATAATCATCCAGCTCCATCATGCCGGGCGGGAGAGCCAGTATCAATTACAACGAGGAGAGGCGATAGCGCCCTCCGCGATACCCAGTAAGGTTTTTAAAATGATACCCAAAGAAATGACCATCGAGGACATCCGGGAAGTAATCAAGTGCTTCGGTGATGGTGCAGCCCGTGCCCGTGAAATAGGGTATGACGGGGTGGAGTTGCATGCCGCCCACGGCTATCTGCTGGCGCAGTTCCTGTCGGTGCATTCCAATCAGAGAGAAGATGAATACGGTGGTGATATTCGCCAGCGTGCCCGCTTCTTAATCGAAGTCCTGGAAGAGATACGGCGGCGAGTGGGTGATGACTATCCCATCTCGATCCGATTGTCGGTTGACGAAACCATCGAGGGTGGTTACACCGCCGATGATATGCAGTTGGTGGTCCCCGAGCTGGTTAAACACGGATGTGATATGATCCATGCTTCCTTTGGGACTCACGGCAGTCCAGCTGGGATAACCCAGGCACCGATTGAATACGAGCCCGGGTTTAACGTATGGCTGGCTCGCAAGATGAAAGAGGTTGTCGATGTTCCGGTTATCGGGGTGGGTCGTTTTGTGGACCCGTTCCTGGCCGATGAGTGCATCGCCCGGGGAGATGCGGATTTGATAGCGTTTGGCCGGCAGCACCTGGCAGATCCCGACTTCTTGAAAAATGCCTTGGAAGGTCATCCTGAGGATACCCGGGAATGCCTGGCCTGTAACCAGGGTTGTTTTGAGAGACTCCTCATCGAACAGGGAAAGATCCGCTGTGCCATAAATCCGGAGACCGGCCAAGAATTGGTCTACCCCAGGCAACCAGCCGAGGTAAGCCGCAATGTTTGGGTTATTGGCGGTGGCCCCGGAGGCCTGACCGCTGCTTACGAGGCAGCCCGTCTGGGACATCGGGTGACCTTGTTCGAAAAGGAAGCCCAGACCGGGGGACAGATCAGGTTTGCCGCCCAGGTGCCGTTCAAGGCTCCCTATGGCGACTGGATCAAGCGACTGACTAACAAGGTTGCCAGGCTGGGGGTTGAGGTGAAGACCGGGGTTGAGGTAACGGAGGCAATGATCAAGCAGGAAAAACCAGAGGTTGTTATACTGGCTACCGGTGGACATAGGATCGCCCCGCCTATTGCAGGGGTTGATCTCCCTCATGTCTGTAATGCGCTGGAGGTAATAAACGGTGATTGTAAGGTCGGTGAACATGTTCTGATAGTCGGCGCCGGGCTGATAGGGATGGAGACAGCGGACTACGTGATTGCTAAGGGTTGTCAGGACGTCACTCTGGTGGAACAGCTGGGAAAACCGCCGGTTCGCAGGATCTCCTCTCATGGGTACATGCTGCACGCGCGTCTTAAAGAAGCTGGCGCAAAGCAGATTTACGGTGCTACGGTCACCAGTATCCAGGATAATTCAGTAACCATATCAGTCGTCGGACAGGAGCAGGTACTGGCACCGATCGATCAGGTTATTATTGCCGTTGGTACTAAGCCTGCCAATTACCTGGCGGACGTACTGAGGGCCGAGGGAATCCGGCACTATGTTATTGGAGATGCTGTCCAGACCAGGCGCATAGTCGAGGCTACCGAAGAAGGGGCTCGAGCAGCCTGGGAAATCTAAAACTGCCATCGAAATCGTATACGAGAGATCAGGAAACACCGGGAACAACCGGTGTTTCTTGATCTGTGGGGTAGGGATATGGGTAACAGGTGTTACATGCAGGTACAGCCGCGTTAAGTTTTGGGTAAAACGATTACACCGGATAGCACACGGCCAACGCAGCGGCCAGGAATCCCCTGAATCTCCAAGCTGACAAAGAAATTGTACCCGCTGGCGGATAAATAACCGACAATGTCAGTCGGGATCGGTCTTCATATCCACCGTAGAAAGTGGTTCGTTGTCAGGACCGTAGATGGTGGCAACGCCGTCACGCTTCTTCCTGGCTCCTCTCTTAACCCGGGCCGAAAAAGTGTCACTGGTATCTGGAAGTACATGTTTATCTTTTTTCAGTAGAATCACCTCCATGGTTAGTATTAATCGCTGGCCGTTATTCATGCGTCTATTTGTTTAAGCTAAGGAAGGCTTATGTAGAATGATGACTTTTGCTGGGATGGCCTTGTTCAGGCAAGAACGCTATAATGATTAGGGCGGTTAAGGATGAACCAAAACCAGTTGAAGTAATTGACCAGAGTCCGCTTGACAGGCGCGGTTTTCCGATATAGAATAATTATTGTCGCTGAGACATTCGGCGAGAAAAACACAATACATGCGGCAGTGGCGGAATTGGCAGNNGTTCAAGTCCCTTCTGCCGCACCATTGAAAAATCGGGAGGTCTTCAGACCTCCCTTGTTTTAATTTAACATTATTTACCCGGGGATAATGGTTTGCATCTGATAAAGCACTTTTTGTAACTCATCCCGATACTGGCGGACAAATATAATCCACGAAGGGACCTGTTTTGTTTTGGTATTACTGAACTTTACACCTCTGAGTGCATTTATCTGGACAGTGCTGGGGTTAATCGTCATAATCCTGATATATATTCTGGTTATCCGCCCCTGGATCACTACCTGGGGTACGACCACAGAAGAACAGCGGAAATCAATGCCCGGGGATCAACTGATGACAGATCCTCAGATAAATACCACTCACGCCCTGACCATCAACGCCCCGCCGGAGAAGGTCTGGCCGTGGATTGTACAGGTAGGTTTGCATCGGGCTGGATGGTATAACTACGACCTCATCAACCGCATGATGGGTGCAGCCAACTACTATGGAGGTCACCGGTCAGCTGATAAGATACTGCCACAGTTCCAGGATCTCAAGGTCGGGGATGAAGTATTCCTGGCCCCGGAGTTAGGTATGAAGGTTCACTCTCTAAAACCAAACGAGTATCTGGTTCTTAATCTGGGTGAGGAACCGGTTTCCGGGTTCGTCTGGACCTATTATCTTAACCGGTTGGATCGCCAGAAAACCCGT
>DCTH01000229.1:0-3115 GCA_002329495.1 Syntrophothermus sp. UBA1445
CAGTCATTTTAACGGGGTAATTGGATTTCGCAGCGGCAACCGGCAGGTCTCCCAGGAAGGTTCCTTTCCCCATATCAGCCACCCACTGCAGGAACGCATGCTGGGTATAGGCGCTCTCGCCAAATCCGTACAGGATGCGCGTCTGATCAATGAGATTATCGCCTGCTCCCCACCCGGGCACCGTCCGCTGAATTCCTTTTTAATAAATATTCCCCTTAATCACCTGCGCTTTCCGGTAGACCAATCAACCGCCAAAACTCTCCTTGCTATTCGGCAGTTCCTGCAGGAAGGCTTCCCATTAAGTGACGAGCAACCACCTTATTATCTCGAGTCAGCCACGATGTGGCAGAACATCATGTCTATTGACGGTGCCCGTGAGATGGCGGAGATTGCCTTTGGCGAAAGCCCGAGACGTCCACTGCAGGAATACCTCAAAGAGGTATTCTCTCAGTCCTCGGACCTGCACCGCTACTTCACCTGGGCATTACTCGGCGCCAGACTGGTTAAGCCGAGCCAGCGTACTCTGCGTGAAATTGAAAGAACCATCGCTGAAGGTGACCCCAAAGTAACAGAGTACCTGGATCACCGTCTGCTGATCCTCCCTGTATATCACACCCCGGCACCCCGGCACGGTACCGTGTTTAGGGAATTGTTCTCACTTACCATGAGCTACAAGCGTTATATCCCGTTTGTGGCCTATGTCAATACCTGGGGCCTGCCGGCAGTGGTTGTTCCAGTGTCCGAAAACGAGGATGGACTTCCCATTGCCGTCCAGATAACCAGCCGCGTCGGCAATGAAGATGCGCTGTTCACGCTGGCTGCTATCCTGGAAAAGCAATTCCGGGGTTACCGAAGGTGTCCCCTGTAGCTGGCATTCTAAACAGGCCTCCCTGTGCTCGGGAGGCCTGTCGTTTTTATATTACAAATGCTCAAGGGATATTTTGAATAATCCGAAGGCCATCGGGTCCTTCCGGGTAGTTTACAGCATTGGCCGGCTGGCAATGGCCGGCTCTTGCCTCTTTTTCCCGCCAAGCACCACCCGATCACCGTTAAGGCAGGTTGGATATCCGGTTCTGGTAAGAATCCCGGGGTGGAGCCGGGGGAATCATCTCCGGATAACCCATGGCCAGTACCGCTACCACCTGGTAGCCTTCCTTCACCTGCAGGATTTGGCGCGCCGCCGGGTTAATACCTATCGAGAGCCAGACACTGCCTACCCCCCGGTCCCAGGCAACCAGGCACATGTTCTGCACTGCCACCCCAACCGTTATCGGGTTCTCCACGGTTTCCAGCTGATCCTGCGGAGGCCGGCTTAAAACCGCCACCATATAGGGTGCGCCGCCAAAATCCTGAATGAGGCTCAGAATACCTTGCCTTACCGGTGGCAAAAGATCTGGATTCGGTAAGACGCTCTCTTCCATAACCTTCCGATAAAGCTGATTAAGACTGGCCCGGGTCTGAGGACCAATTTCCGCAAACTCCCAGGGTTGTGAGTTACGATGCGAAGGGGCCCAGCTGGCCGCTTCCAGGATTTCATTGATAACCTGATCAGGGATAGGGTCGGATTTGAATTTGCGGATTGACCGGCGAGCCTTGACTAATTCCAGGGCATCCATGCAATCACTCCTTATCCGTAACTAATCGTAACAGGGGCTTAATACACCACAGATGCTCTTCTTTATTTGTTCCCCAATCGGTCGCATTTAACGCAGTATACGCTGTACCTCTAATTCAGTACATGAATGGATTTTAACTACCCCAGTTTGACAGCGGTTCCACTGGCAGCCACCATCAGCATGCCTTCCCTAATTACCTCATAGTCAATATCGATACCGACTACGGCATCGGCCCCTAGACGGCGAGCCTTATCTATCATCTCATCAACTGCAATGGTGCGGGCCTGATTGAGCTTGGCCTCGTAGGCACCGGAACGCCCCCCAACGATATCGGTCACACTGGCTAAAAGGTCGCGAATCACATTGGCCCCCATGATCGCCTCTCCCGCCACCAAACCCAGGTACCTCTCAATGGTTCTTCCCTCAACATTATGGGTGGTTGTTATAATCATTAAACGGCCTCCTCTTTTTTGGTAATCATAACCTGAACGGCTTCAGCGTGCAATTATTCAGCAAATACCAGGGTAAAATAACTGGTGGTCTCCATCAGGTCATTATTCATTATGATCCCGGAATTGGTGTGGTCCAGGACCTGAAATTCCTTGATCCCCCGGTTCTCCGCCAGGCGGAAGGCCAGGGCCAGCGAAGCCGGCGAATCCAAATGATCATCACCCAACCGGAAAAGCGCCCCATAATCAAAGTTCCGCATATGGATCAGAGTCTGGCTGTCCTTGGTCTCTGCCTCCCGGCGGGTAAGGTAGTGGGAAAAATCCACTGATGCCACCAGGACGGTTTTCTCATTCAGGTAAGGCGTAAGCCCGGTTAACAGCTTATCCACTTCACTGAGGGTTACACCATGATGCAGAATCAGGGGAACAATTTTGGCCTGGGGCAGGTAGTGATGGACAAAGGGTACTAGACTCCCAATGGAGTGTTCCCCCGCCAGAACCGTCTCATCCTGAACGGCCAGATGCTGGTCCAGCAGTCCTTCCACCACCCTCTGATCGGTCTTAACCGTTCCGCCAGGAGTCTGCCAATCATAAAACCCGGTAATGACCTTCCCTCCCCGGTTTTCATGGTTGGGACCGGCGATGATTATCAATTCCGGACTCTGCTCAGAAAGGCCGGCGAAAAAGTCCGCAATCAGGTGACCGGCCACCAGATGATGGGGCACCACCCCGCTGACCTGGTGACCTATATCCGCTGTCGGCCCTGGTTTCGCGGAACCGAGTGCATCTGCTAATTCCTGGCAGGTTACAAAACTGGGATAGGCCGGGTTGGGCCTTCTGCTGGTGCTGTCATCCCCCACCTCCTGACAGCCGGTAAGGAGCAGCAGAAGCCCGATTAGCCCGATCCATCTCCCGATCCTGCTCATTTAACCTTGATCCTCTCCTCTGCTCCCTGAGTAAACACCCCTTGAGCGGTGACATGACTGAGGACCGGAGCCTCGGCTTTAAACTCCCCGGGAGACATCACCCGGGCATAATAAACGATTTCCT
>DCTH01000229.1:3162-8197 GCA_002329495.1 Syntrophothermus sp. UBA1445
ACATCATCCAGACCATAATCATAGGGTCGGGGAACATAGGCCAGCCCGGCGGGCAGAATATCGACCACCTCATACCATCCTCCCGGAGCCCTGCCTTTAATCCCTGCGGTGACGACGACCTTCACCAGATCAGACCGTTTGAGGGAACTGGTCTGAACACCGTTAACCAGGTATTGACGGCTTACCGAGAGTCCCTCCTCGGACACNNATACTGGGCCATCACCCCTACTTTGCCCTGGACCTGGCTGAACCTGATTTGCGAGAGTTCCTGTGGCAGCAGCGTCATTCTGAAAACCTCGCCGTCCTTCAAGCTGACATGGTTGGTCTCTCCGTGCAGTGAATAACTGAAGCTGACCGGCCCGGAATCCATGTGCTGCAGGTTAAGTTTAAGAATCTGCAGCTGCTCCAGGAAGTTTACCGATTCCAACGCCGGGTTCTCAAGCAGGTATTGGTACAGCCGGTTCTTCTCCGGCTGGTTCAGACGGGCTGCCAGAACAGCCATCCGAGTAGTCGCGGCAACCACATCATCCTGGTCCTTACCCACCCTGATCCTGAGGGTATTCCCCAGATCCTGGCTGTTCTTCCCCAGGAGTTCCCGGTAGACCTTAAGAGCCTCGGAGCCATCCCCGATTTCCAGCAGGGCGGTCGCCAGGTTGATCCTTGTCTCCTGGGCCAGTTTGGGGTTCTTCAACTCCTCTTTAATCTGGAGCAGGACTGGCTCATCCAGGGCCGCCAGCCCCAACAACGCCAGGCTGTGATCCTGTCCTTCATCCTCCAGGATTTTATAGAAATAACCGATTAGGGCCGCCTGGTCAAACTTATCCGCAGCTATGCAGGCCACCAGGGCCGACAAGGCCAGATCGCTTGAAGCATAGGGCAGTATAGCTACACCGCCATCATGCTGCTGGTGTTCGACCACTGATTCCTCATCCTCATCGATCAGATACGATTTCTCCTCCGGGAAGTACTCCTGCAATAGCTTACGGGCCTCCTGCCGGGCCAGTTTCTGCTCCACCCGGCTGCCACCCAGCCAGCTCAGGTGGTAGAGGCCATCAAGGTACTGACTCTTTTCATAGTCACAGAAGATGACCTCGGTAGGCTGGGCTGCTCCCCCCGTTAACCCCATTCCGTTCTTAAGCATAACGTGGTGGCTGACGGTCCGTTCCTGCAGGGAACTGACAACGATGAAGTTCCGGGTCACCTTATCCTGGTATTTGCCGCTGGATGCGGCAACCGTAAGGGTATAGTTCCCGGCTTTCAGTTGGGGCAGACTCCAGTCAAAAGCAGTGAAAGCCTGGCCCTTTCCGCTTCCCGTCACCTTTTTCCCCAGGGGGTCGGTCACGGTCACGCTGTAGTTGATCTGCTGGTTCACTTTCAGTTGGTTACCGTACCCTCGCAGGATCACCACTGGAGAATCCCCTACCAGATAGGTGTCGCTCACGCCCACCTCCACAAAGAACGGCAGTCTTGCCGGAATCTGCCGGGTGCCGCTGCCAGCCTCAAGATCGGGACTCACGGCATGGTAAGTCACCCGCCAGGAGGTAAGATTGTCGGGCAGTTTAAACTCGGTGGCGGCCCGGCCATCATTCCCGGTCTCCAGGGTGGTAAACAAGACGGTATCCTGGAAATCCTGGCGCTCACCGCCGCCTTCTCCACCCTTCTCAGCTCCGCCCCCTCGGTATTCGGGATGGTAGTGTGATCTCCAGTTCTCCAGATAAAGATAATAATGATCCCCGTAAATGCTGCGAATCAAATCTACCTGCTGATCCCCCAGTGCATACAGGGCCTCGTCGACCAGGTTCAGATTAATCCGGGTATTCTTAACCGGACGGTCTTCGGAATCAGTGACCTGTACCACCAGCCTGACCTTATCCCCGGGGCGGTACTCCTTCTGATCGCTGGTGACCCTGACCTTCAGGGTCCGGCTCTGACTGGCAAAAGGCACACTGTAGGGGTCAGTCAGATGATAGTTTTGGCCATCAAAGTACACCCCCTGCACATTGACATTGGGGATGTCATCCTTGGTAAATTTGAACTGGTAGCGGGGACTGCTGCCCACCTGGTATGATGCAACCCGGTCCTGACCCTGCAGGAACAAGACCCTTCCCTCTTTAACCTTAAGCTCCCGGCTGTTTTCCATTACTGCCAGGCTGACTGTTTCTCCCGGTTGGTATCCCTCTTTGGAATTCAGGTCTTTTAAATAGTAGTAGCTATACAGGGGGTCATCAAAAGAATTGATGTAGACTCGGGCCCGGGACGTGCGCCCTTCCTGATCCCCAGCGACGAGGTCCACGAAATAGACCTTATCCGGATCCATCGCACCTTTATAGGACGCCCACCCGTCCTGGCCCGTAGTCATGGTGAATTCGCCGATTAATTGCTCCGAACGCTGGTACTCATAGATCTTGACTACTTTTTTGTTTATAAAATCGTAGCGCTGGCCGCGCTCAATCTGGTTCCATATCTCTTCATAGAGCTTCGCTTTGATCGTGGCATTGGCCACCGGCCCCCGGACATAGGCATCTTCTCCATAAGCATTCTCCTGATCGGCCGGAGCCAGGTCAACATGGCGCAAGCGGGCCTGCAGGTTATAGCTGTTACCATCCGGTTTAGCCTCGGCAGTTAGATAGACTTTGCTGGGGAATACCAGGACGGCACTGTTGGCATTAATTGCGCCAATCTCAGGCAGGTTGGCACTTACACTGAGGTACTGGTAGTAGTAGAGGCCGTAGGTGTCCTCCGGGATTTTACCCGTCAGGGGAATGCGAGCCTCACCTTTCTCATCAGTGGTGATCTTTCCGTTATCACCATCGACATAATGATTCAGCTGGATTCCAGGCACCGGGGTACCTTCAAAGAAAGCGGTTTTAACCAGCAAAGTGGTTTTTTCACCGGCGAGAATTGCCTTCTTCTCCGGTTCAATAGTCAGTTTATAGGCCGGTTTATGGTAGGTCTCCACGGAGAATCCCCGCGTGAGAATCGTAGTATCACCGTGCTTTAATTCCAGGAAGTAATAACCCGGTTTCAATACCGGCAGCTTACACTGGCCTTCAAAGGTATTACCCTTGAGGGGCAGCGCTTGGCTTACCAGGGGAGGCTCTTTCGTCTCCCCGATGTAGTAACGACTGTAACCCCGCAGTTCCATGGTCACATCCTTGATACTCGTAGCCATTCCCTTGCGCGGGGCCAAGACTCCCCAGAAATTCACAGTATCTCCGGGCAGATAGATATCCCGGTCCAGGTACAGGTACTTCCAGTAATCCTGGGTTGCCATCCGTTCTTTGGTCCACTCGTTCCGCCCGGGGGCCAGCGGAACCAGGGTTTCCTTAACCCCGCTCTTTAACAGGACATAACCGGATTTCGCCGCAAAGAGATTCTCCTTAGTCTGGACCACACCCTGATTGCCACTGGTGGTAACTAACTGCCGGTCACCTATAAAAACCTGAACGTCGCGGGCTGGGACATTTGCCGCCAAATCATTGGCCCAAAAGAGGGTTCCCTGTTCGTTTTGGGCGCGATAAACCGCCAGATCGCTGACCTGGAACCAGACCTGCCGTATGGCGTCCCCGGCCCGGCACTCGGCTATGTAATAACCGGCCGGCAGAGGTTCAGGAAAGGTGAAGTAATGCGTGAACTGGTCCACCTGTACAAACTGGGTATCGTACCCGGCTACCTTACTTAGGCCCTTTACATCCTCCCGGTAATTATTCCTCACCCAGTAAGACCAACCGGGAATCTGATCCAACTCAGCGAGGGATTGGGCAAACTTTTTGTGATCCGGATAGCGGTAAAGATCAATGTGCAGGGAAGGCAGGTTACTCCGGGCATTAAAATAGGCCGGAAAACAGGGGGCCTCCGTGGTAGAAAACTCGGTCAGGGTCTGGTTCATCTCAAAGGTAAAGGCCCGGTTGGAACCGGTCTTAAGCGGGGCCGTTTCGAACTTGATAACCGAATCCTCGGCCAGCATCTCCTTGCCGTTTGCCAGAGGCAGACCTTTTTTCAAAGTCACGGTGTAGAGGGTCTCCGGCTTTAGCCCCCGGGGGACAAACACCAGAGTCTTTTTGTGCTTTTCCAGTTTGCCCTCCGCATGAGGGGTAATGCTGAAATACTGTTGGGCGGTCTCCAGATCGTATTCTTCGTGGGTAAGGATAAACTCGATACCGGTGTCAACCGGGACCTCGGCAGACTCATTTCGCGGCAACTGGCCAATAACCCGGAACTGTCCCCGGGTCTGGAAGGCCCAGCTGAGTTCCTCCCGGTTGTTCCCGGTAGGGTCAAATGCCAGGCGATAAACCGTATTGTCAGCCAGTTTGTCTGCGGGAACAATCCGGTATTCCCGGCCGCCGGCCTTCTTCTCCAGATCATATGCAAATTCCGGGCTGACTTTAAGGTTCTGTCTTACCGTCTTGGGGTTGACCGGTTCCTCGGTACGCAGGAGAAAGGCCGATTCCGGATCAATCCCGGTACTGTCCTGCTCCAGGGCGGTGATGGTTATCTCCCCGGCATCTGCAGTTGAGGGACCAAACCAATCCATTTTCCAGGTCAGGCCCAGCAACACCACCAAGACCAGGGCCATACCCAGGAGTCCTTTCCGGTAACCAGGTTTTATAATGAAATCCCGCACTCTGCTCACCAGTGATGATTTAAGCTCACCCGAGCCCTCTCCAAGGCCCTCGTTCGCTTCCCGATCCATGTCTAACGGATCATTGCTCATCGCCACCATCCTCTCCCGGTAATGATTCCTTTTCAGACTGTTGGGGTAACCGTCCCCAACCACAGTCCAGCTTTTACTTAAATACGCCGCCAGGCTCTATTTCTTACCTCGAATTCGCAAATAAAACCGGAGCTGATCAAGGATTTAATCAGCCCCGGTTTAACTCATAAATATCTCCCCAAGGCAAAAGACCGCCATTATCTCGATGGCGGTCTATGTATTCAGTTCACCGAAGTTACAGCTTTTGTCCGCACTCCGGGCGTAATATCACAGGCGGAGTGTGCTTCCCTCTATAGCTGAAGTTAATATGGTACCGGTACT
>DCTH01000104.1:0-5389 GCA_002329495.1 Syntrophothermus sp. UBA1445
CGTCGAGGGCTTTCTCGAGTTGGTCAATGGTTATGGAAACATTCTTGGGCAGACCCATGATGTCCGTAAACTGCAGCCTGATAAAATGAACTTTCTGCTCTTCTGCCATCTTTAAAACATCTTGTTTATTCATGCCATCCATCCAATTCTATCGTATTCTTGCCGGTATAACCGCCGGCATCAGCAACTTTGATAAACCTCAGAAGATTACTACCACAAATGAGATCAGCATCCCTATTCCCAACAGGACCTTAAAAGCCATACCGGCAAAGATGCCTATGACCGTTCCGGTCGCCACATTTACGGCCTGGCTGACATCCCGCAGGACCAGGTACTCTCCGACAAAGGCTCCCAACCAGGGACCGACCAGGATTCCAACGGGACCGAAGAAAAGGCCCACGACTATGCCCAGCCCGGCACCGAGCATTCCTAATCTGCTGGAACCGGCCCTTTTTGCACCCCAGACACCGGCAATGTAATCAACCAGGACTGATAAGAGGGTCAAGGCCCCCATTATGGCAATGTAATGTACACTTATAACATTAAAGCCTTCATACCAGCCATAACCCAGAATGGCCAGAAATACTAATGGTATTCCCGGCACGATAGGCACAAAACTGCCGGTAATTCCCACCAGCATTACAAAAATCGCCAGGATTTTTGCAAATACTTCCATAAAACCCCTCCTTCCCCGAGATGCGATTCTCAAGTTATTCTGATTATACAGATTTACATTATCTACTGCCAATACCCGCAATGGAATCACGTTCTAAAAAGCAGTTTAACCAGCTCGCCCACCACATAACGGGTATGCTGGTAAGCCAGGCCTCCCTGCATAAAAGCGAGGTATGGTTCTCTTAACGGGGCATCGCATGACAGCTCAATGGAGGACCCCTGCACAAAAGTGCCCGCTGCCATTATGATAGCATCGTCATAACCCGGCATGGATCCGAACTCGGGCAGCACGTGGCTGTCAATCGGTGAAAAGGCCTGTACCACCCGGACAAAGGCCTCCAGCTGTGTAGGATCATCAAGCTGAACTACCTGGACGATATCTCCCCGGTCCTCGTGCCACTTCGGCCATACCGCAAAACCCAGTCCCTCGAAGACCGCCGCCGCCAGAACTGCTCCCTTCAGAGCTTCCCCCACCACGTGAGGGGCCAGGAACAGTCCCTGATATACGGTCCTCAGATCATAGAGGCTGGGACCGATCTCTTTTCCCAGGCCGGGTGCAACCAGGTAATCGGCTACGAGCTCGACCAGGTCCTGGCGACCAACCACATACCCGCCGCCGGCGGCCAATCCCCCTCCAGGATTCTTGATCAGGGATCCGGCCATTAGGTCGGCATTGATATGACCGGGTTCACGTTCCTCGACGAATTCGCCGTAGCAGTTGTCAATCAATACGATGGTCCCGGGGTTAATACCTTTGATTAGCCTGACAATATCGGATAATTCAGCTATGGATAAGGTTTTTCTCCGGCTACTGTAGCCGCGCGATCTTTGCAGGAGGACCACCTGTGGTTTCAAGGCCATTGTTTCCCGTAGACGGGTCATATTACATGATCCATCTGCGGTGCTCGGGATCTCAGTATACTTGATACCCCTGGCAATCAGACCGTTCTTTCCCGTTATAATTCGGTGGAGTGTATCGTAGGGCTGGTCTATGGCTGATACCAGGAGATCGTCCGGGTTAAGCAGGGCAAAGAGGCATGCGGACAATGCATGGGTGCCGGAAATCAGCTGTGACCGGACCAGGGCATCCTCGCCTCCAAATATGCTGGCATACATGTGCTCCAGGGTTTCCCGGCCCAGATCATTGTAACCGTATCCGGTCCCGGCGGCAAAGTGTCCAGGTGATACCCGTTTTATTCTGAATGCGTCCAATACCCGCTTCTGATTTTGGTAGGAAACCGCATCGATTCGCTGTAAAACAGGTCTGATCTTATTTTCTGTCTCCTGCAGCATCATTTCCACGTTACTCATTGTCACTTTCACCATCCAAAGCCTGTAATACCTGTCCCAATACCAGACCGGTTCCGCGGACCCGCAGCAGAACGCCGGCCGGCAAGTCTCTACGATCCAGGATATGGCTGTTATCGTAGAGCAGGTTAATCAAATCACCCCGGTTATACGGGATGGTCACGGTAATCTCGGTGGCCTCCCCGTAGAGGAGGTGTTGTATTCGATTCAGCAGTTCAGGCAATCCCTGCCCACTGTGGGCTGATACCATCTGCCCTTCCGGCAGGTCGAGCCTGAGGTTGTCAATATCCTCCGGTGACAGCAGATCTATCTTATTATATACCTTGAGTTCCAGATGGGAGCGGTCATCGATCTCGGTCAGGACCTTTTCCACGGTTCTGATCCGTTCCTCAACTCCGGGCGTGGACACATCCACCACATGCAGAAGCAGATCTGCCTCCCTTACCTCCATCAGGGTGGCCCGAAAGGAGGCCACCAGCTGGTGGGGCAATTTATTGATAAAACCAACCGTATCGGTGAGCACGAAATGCCCGCCGGCCGGGAAATCGATCCGGTGTCCGGTGGTCTCTAGTGTGGCAAACAAACGGGAATCAGCTCCGGCATCCATACCGGTAAGGCTGGCCAATATGCTTGATTTGCCGGCATTGGTATAGCCGACCAGCGATACCACAGGAACTTCCAATTGGGCTCTGCGACGTCGGGTTATCACCCGCCGCCGGGTGAGGAGTTCTATCTCTCTTTCCAACTCGCGGATCCGCTGCCTGACCCTCCGGCGATCGGTCTCCAGTTTGGTCTCCCCTGGTCCCCGGGTACCGATGCCGCCGCCCAACCGTGACAGTTCGGTGCCCTTGCCAACTAACCGGGGCAACAGGTACTTCAGACGGGCCAGTTCCACCTGGATCTTACCCTCCGCCGTATGCGCCCGCTGGGCGAAGATGTCCAGGATGACTCCGGTGCGGTCTGTTACACTGATCTCCAGGGCCCGGGCCATATTACGCTGCTGGGTCGGGGTCAGTTCATCGTCACAAACCAACAACTCTGCCTGCTGCTCGGCAATTAATTCGCGCAGGCTTTGTAGCTTCCCCTTCCCCAGATAATAACGAGGTTCCGGTAGAAGGCGCCTCTGGGTGACACAGCCCACCACCTCATAACTGCCGCTGCTCACAACCAGGGCTTTTAACTCCCGGAGCTCATCATCGGTATTGTCGCTGTTTATCAGCCCGACCAGCAGACACTTGGTTGTCATAAGGAAATCTTCCTCCGGAATATAAAAACCGCGGAAACCGCGGGTGTTGATAATTGCAGTTTTAGGGTATCAGTATACATCCGGTTCCTCAACCGTAAGCAAGGCCTGTCTGCTTACCGAACTGTGAGCGATCAGACGGACAGCCTGCTGTCGGATGATCCTTTCCACCAGATTTCTGACATAGCGGGCATTCCCATCATACTGCGGACGGTTGCGGCAGTGGGAAGCGATGCAATGACGGAGCTTCCAGCGGGCTTTATTGCTCAGAATGTATTCCCGCTGCTCAAACATGTGAACTGCAATTTCAAAGAGCTCCTCCGCGGTGTAGTCCGGAAAGTCAACATGAATGGGAAATCGAGACTTTAACCCGGGGTTGCTGCGGATAAACTCTTCCATCTCGTCACAGTACCCGGCCAGGATAACTACCAGATTCTCCCGGTGGTCCTCCAGGTTCTTGACCAGGGTGGCGATGGCTTCCCGCCCAAAGTCCTTCTCTCCCCCCTGGGCCAGGGTGTAGGCCTCATCGATAAAGAGAATGCCTCCCAGGCTACGTCGGACCTGTTCCCGGGTTTTCTGGGCGGTATGCCCGATGTACTCCCCGACCAGATCTGCCCTTTCCACCTCGACCAGGTGTCCCCTGGTCAGGAATCCCAGTTCCTTGAAAACCTTTCCCAGGATCCGGGCGATCGTGGTCTTGCCGGTACCGGGATTGCCTTTAAAGACCATATGTAAGACGATGGGAGCCGCCTTAATCCTTTCCTCGGCCCGTTTTCTCTGTACCAGGGCAAAGGCTGAGACCTCCCAGATAAGCTTTTTGACCTGCTCCAGTCCAATGAGGGAATATAGTTCGGCAAAGGCATCACTGCCGTTTTTTTCAGTCAGAGGTGCGACCATACTGGAATCAACGACGGCTGGCTTCTGGGGTTCATCCAGATAGCGCAGGGATATCTCCACCTGTTAACCACCAATCCAAAACGGATGTCAAGCTAAAGACATCCGTTTAAAAATCCTTAACTATACTACTCAAAACAGACCAAAGTGGTTACACTTCTTAAACACGCGAAGTACGTCTATTGTTCCTCCTCATTCCGGTTATCCATGGTGAGAATGCTGATGGGCTTAATGGGGGCGATAGTGGAGATGGCATGTTTGTATACCATCTGNNCCCTTCCTGTTCGACAATAGCGGTAAAGTTGTCAAAGCCCCTGATAACGCCTTTTATCTGAAAACCGTTAACCAGGTATATTGTTACGGGAATCTTTTCCCGTCGTACTTGGTTCAAAAACGCATCCTGCATATTGAGCTGGTTCTTGGTCACCAATGTTACCTCCTGTTTTGCGAACTTGGTTAACGTATTCTACAGGCACCGATAATTGTCCTCCTGAAATATTCACATATTTTATCTATTAAGGCATCCTCTTCATTATAATCTGACAAATCCCACCAATTTATTCGAGTATCCTTGCGAAACCAGGTTAATTGCCGTTTGGCATACCTCCTGGTCTCCCGCTTTATCTCCTCCACGGCCTCATCCCAGGTTAATTGGCCCCCCAAATACTTTATAATCTGGGCATAACCCAGGGCCTGCATGGAGTTGAGACCGGGTCCATATCCTTGCTCCAGAAGCTGCTCCACCTCCGCCAAGAGACCGTTTTCCAGCATGGAATCGACCCTTTTTTCGAGGTGCTGGTACAGCGCCTCGNNCGCCAGATTATACCGGCCGGGGTTCCTTTTCTGCAGGGCGGAAAAGGTCTGTCCGGTCACTTCAATAACCTCCAGGGCCCGCACCAGGCGCTTTCGGTCCTGCGGATTGATCCTGGCTGCGGCTTCCGGGTCGAGTGACATAAGGCGCTGGTGAAGGACCTGATTACCGTGCAGCTCGGCCTCTTCAGTAAGCCGCTGCCGTACTTCAGGAGTAGTTTTTATCGGGTGCAGCTGGTAATCATCCACCACCACCTGGTAGTACAGACCGGTACCCCCAACCAGTACCGGAATCCTCCCCCGTCNNACCATCTTCTGATAGTCGGATACTGAAAACTGCTGGTCAGGGTCACAGATATCTATCATGTGATGAGGGATGTCCCCCATCTCATCCTCAGTGACCTTGGCGGTCCCTACATCCATACCCCGGTAGATCTGCATGGAATCACAGGAGATGAT
>DCTH01000104.1:5438-10826 GCA_002329495.1 Syntrophothermus sp. UBA1445
CAGTTCTTATTCTTCATCCTGAACCTGGTTTCGCAGGTAGTCTTCAACATCCAATACTCCATAGGCTATTTCGCTATGGTTCCCCATTACAACCTCTCTAAAACCTAATCTTTCGAACTCGGTGCTGTCATAGCGCTCTTTTAATACCACGCTCTTTCTGCATACCCGGATAGCTTCGAATAAGGCCTCAGCGGAAAGGGGTCGGTGGTTGGCCAGTTGCCGCAGGGGCGAGATTGGCTTGCTGCTCGGTACCGGATGGCGAAACATGGGATCAAAGTAGACAATGTCAAAGGAGTCATCCGGGAGTCCGCGCAACAGAGCCAGGTGATCGGCACAGGTGATTTCGATCCGGTCCATGGCTTCCTTGAGCCATTGCGGACCATGAGGATACTTCCTGATTCCCCAGCGGACAATAGCCGCAGTTATGGGTGTCGACTCCACTCCCAACACCCGGCCCGCTTTCCCGACCACAAACGAGATGACCAGAGCATCGGCACCGAGTCCCAGGGTGCAGTCCAGCACCTCCATTCCGGCCTTAAGCCCCATAGCCGTTATTATGGGGTCCGACTCTCCCCGGCGCAGCCGGGAGACCCGATTTTTCCCCATACTGGGGTGGTAGAAGAATCTCTCTGCTCCCTGATAGAGTACTGGTCCTTCCGGTTCCCAGACAATCACCCCGAGAGCGGTTTCATCGGCCAGGATTCGGGCCAGACTGCGGTCCTGGCGCGGGGTATACCGGGCACCGGACTCGGCGGCAAACTCCAGGATCTCCGGATTGCCGGGAATACCCTTTCTGGTTTCGGTTACCACGTATTGTCCTTCTATGTTACATCACCTTTTCATGAGCCGGTCCATTTCCGCCTTATCAATGGTGTAACAGGTCGGCCGTCCGTGCGGGCAGAAATTGCGGTTTTCGGTCCGGGCCCATTCCCGGATCAGGTGCATCATCTCCCGCGACTCCAGCCTCTGGCCGGCTTTGACCGCACCCTTGCAGGCCAGGACTTTTAAACCGTCATCAAGGTCCAGCTCACCGGCAAAGGGCCGACTCTGCCAGGTATCCAGGATCTCCATCAGGGTCTCTACCTCTCCCCCGGCCGCCAGAGCCGGTATAGAGCGGATTACCATAGTCTTTTCCCCTATTCTGTCCATTACATAACCAAGGTTTTTGAGGAATTCCTGCCGGGACTCCACCAGCAACAGCAGATCAGGCGGCAGCTCAATGGCTACCGGGACCGTCAGTTCCTGGCTCACGGTCTTGACTGACTGCGCCTTAAGCTGGTTAAACACCAATCGTTCGTGAGCGGCGTGCTGGTCAATTATGTTGAGCAATCCGTCGATCTCACAGATCAGGTAGGAATCCTTCCACTGCCCGTAAATATTAATCGGGGGGATGTCATCTTCCGACATTGCCATGAAATCCAGGGTTTCTTCTTTCAGAACCGGTTGCGGCCGGTAATTAACGGGTTGGGGTATGTATGCAGGCGATGGTGACGGCTCCTGGAAGCTTTCCACCCGGGTGCGGAATGGTTCCCGGGTCAGGTCCGGGTTGGTCGCTTGAAACAGTTTCTCCCGTACCGCGGTCTTAATGGCCATGAAGACTGCCTTCTCGTCATGAAAGCGGACCTCGGTTTTCTGGGGGTGGACGTTGACATCAACCCGGTCCGGGGGCATGGTCAGAAAGATCATGCCTACCGGGCGTTCTCGCCCCAGAAGCAGACCCCGGTAGGCCTCTTCCAGGGATACTGATAGTACCGGGTTCTTCACCACCCGGCGGTTAACCATGAAAATCTGACCTCTCCGGTTCTTGCGGGTCAGTTCTGGTTTGCCGATAAGACCGGTTACCGTAATGTCACCGTACTGCAGCTCGATATCGAGGAGACGGCGGGAAAAATCCTTGCCAAAGATGGCCAGGGCTACCTCTCGCAGTTCCCCGTTCCCGCTGGTCATAAAAACCTGGCGGTGTTCATTGCGGAAAGAAAAGCTGATCTCCGGGTGGGACAGGGCCAGCCTGACCACGGTGTCATATACCTGGTTGCCTTCAGTTACTGTGGATTTCAGGAATTTCCTGCGGGCCGGGGTGTTATAGAACAGGTCAGTCACTGTTACGCTGGTTCCGGGCGGCGCCGGTGCAGCCTGGCATGATATTACCTCACCACCATCGACCCGGATGCAGTGGCCTTCCCCGCCGGGATTGCTGTACATCTCCACCCGTGAAACGGCGGCAATGCTGGAAAGCGCCTCACCACGAAATCCCATGCTGCCCAGTAGCCAGAGGTCAGATTCGGATTCGAGTTTGCTGGTGGCATGGCGGGCAAAAGCCAGGAGAAGGTCTTCTTCGGCAATGCCGATTCCATTGTCAGATACCCGGATATAATCAATCCCCCCGCCTCGAATCTCGATCTCCAGGCGGGTGCTGCCGGCATCAATCCCGTTTTCCAGCAGTTCTTTGACCACTGAAGTCGGCCGTTCCACCACTTCTCCGGCGGCGATCTTGTCTATCAGATCCTTATCCAGAAGTTTGATCTTATTCAAGGCTGATCTCCCGACCTTCCTCGCAGTCATAGCGCAGGAAACGGTCGTTATATTTATCCTGCAGGTGAATCGACTCACGACGGTCCGGCCGCCTCTTCAGAATTTCATACAATTCGGTGGCCTCACGGACACAGTAGGGGCAGGTCTGCCGGGGTATGCTCACACAGTAGACGTGGTTATCAAATCCACCATGGAAGCGGGCCTGGGAGTCAATCGCCAGGTAACCGGCACAGTTGGGACACAACCGCAGGGTCTCCAGCTGTTGTTCATGGATTCCGTCAGTATCGTAGTATATCGGCCGGTGGCGCTGGTAAAACTTTTCTTTGGTGTTCCGGGCCGAAGCTATCAACTGCTCCCGGTTTTGCCAGGTCTTCTGCAGGGTTTCAATGATACGCTTGATCGACTCCATGCCCATCCGGCTCTCCTGGGCCAGTCCCGGGTCATAATCAGGTTCATGGAGGTACCGGTAGTCGATCCCGGCCATGGCCATAATAATCCCCATATTTATGTAGGGAAGCGCAGTTTCGACTGAATAGCCCCCCTCCAGGACCGCAATGTCGGGTGCCAGTCGGTGGTTGAGCTCCGCATAACCCCGCGCTGAAAATCGCATATTGGCCAGGGGATCAGTGTAGTGGTTATCCTGCCCGGCGGAGTTCACCACCAGGTCAGGTTTGAATTCCTGCAGAACGGGGAGTACCAGGTTGTCCAGAACATAGAGGATGCCCCGATCACCGGTCTCCGGCGGCAGAGGGATATTAAGCGTGTACCCCTGGGCCAGCGGACCGCCAATCTCATTGGTAAACCCGGTGCCGGGATAAAGGGTACGTCCATCCTGGTGAAAGGAGATAAACAGAACCTCGGGATCATGCCAGAAGATATCCTGGGTTCCATCCCCGTGGTGGACATCGGTATCCACAATGGCTATCCGCTTGAGGTTGTAATGATGGCGGAGGTAGTCGACCATGATAGCCTCGTTATTGATGTTGCAAAAGCCCCGGTTGCCATGGGCAACCCGCATCGCATGATGGCCCGGGGGCCTGACCAGCGCAAAACCATTCCTGATCTCCCCTCTCATCAGAGCATCCGCAATGGTCAAAGCTCCGCCACAGGATATGCGGTGAGCGTCAGTGGCCTGGTAACTCACCGTGGGTACGCAAAAGTGGGTCCGGGCAATATCCTTGTCCGTGGCCATCTGCGGCTGGTATTCCTCGATCTGGGGAAGGTCCATTATACCCTCTTCAAATATCTGGTCCCGTGTGTACAGCAAACGTTCCTCTCTCTCGGGATGAGTGGGCGAAATGGCCCAGTCAAAAGCCGGAAAGAATACTAAACCGGTTGGTTTCATGCCTTCACCCCCTGAAATCCCTTGATAACACCCGGGGATATGGTTATTCCTACATCAAAGATCCGGCCTGAGGTGGACCAGCCCCGGACCACATTGAACTGTTCCTCCATAACAAACTCCCGCTCAGCAAAATATTCCGCCATGCCCTTGGCCTGGGCCAGGGCCAGCAATTCCTGCTCGGCCAGTTCTTTGACATCCTTCATCTGAATCTTGCCAGGATGGGGGAGTTTTTTCAAATTCCCTTCCGTGCTATAGGTACCGGTCTGGGTATCAGCATGGAGGGAGATTTGCAGGGTTGGCCGGGCTACCACGGCACCCAGAGCATTGCCTACACCGGAAAGGCGGCTAACAAACCCCTGACAACCCATGCGGGCAGCCAGCAGCGGGATCACCGCCGGGGTGGCCGCACCGATTCCGATCACCCGGTCAAGCTTCACCCGGCGCCGGTGGACTATCTCCCATACCTTGTAGGCTGGTTCCTGTTCCCAGTTCCGCATCATCTCCTGTATGTTCCTAAGCAGCAGGCTGATAAAGGTATCGACCACCCGCTGGGCCAGAGTGGTGACTGCTTGCTCATCACCACCTGCCAGACCGGCCAGGGCTTTGAAGGACCGGTCCACATGGCCCAACTGACCTCCACCCAGGAGGTTAAAGGCATCAGTGGGCGTGGGCAAGGTGCCGCCAAAACAGGCGGCATTGCCCTGTCGGTCAGGACCGATAAGGAGCTTATCCCCCTTAAGTCTCACCACGCTGTCGCCGCCCAAGGCGACTGAACGAACTGCCAGGGCCTTAACCTGGGTATAATGTTCACCGATTTTGGCACCTTTGNNAGAATAAAAGCCAGGTCGGTGGTAGTCCCGCCGATATCCACTACCACCGAGGTGGCCTTATCCATGGTGAGTGCAAAGGCACCCATGGTGCTGGCAGCGGGCCCGGAGAATACCGTTTCACACGGGGCTTCACGGGACGCGCTGAGGCTCATGGTTCCGCCATCAGCCTTCATGACTTCAATGGGCACGGTGATATTCCGGGATCGTAAAACCCCCTCTATCTCCTCAGCAAACTGCGACCAGCGGTCGCGGGTGGTAAGCGTATAATATGTAGTTACCGCCCGGCGCGGAAAGTTGAGTTCCCCTGAAACCTCATGCCCCATCAGGATATCCAGTCCGGGAAAATCGTTTTTAAGGGCTTTGGCCACCTGTTCCTCCTGAGAAGGGTTTCGCTGACAGAACTTGCCTACTACGGCTACCTTCCTTATCCCTCGCGCAGTTATGAGTTCTCCGGTTTTCCGGACCTCTTTCAGGTCAAGCTGTTCAATCTCCCGTCCCCGGAAATCAATACCACCCTTCACCACATAATACTCATCGGAAAGCTTGAGTTCGCCGGGGTTTAAGCCGGGACCAGGGATAACAACCAGGGCCGCTTTTTCCAGCTTACCGGTTGCCAGTAGATTGGTAACTAGGGTGGTGCTAAGGACTATCCTCCGAACCCCCTGTCCCTCCCCCCCAGGC
>DCTH01000104.1:10846-11081 GCA_002329495.1 Syntrophothermus sp. UBA1445
AGGTACCGCCTACATCGATTCCTATCAGCATTTAAGTCACCTCCTAGCTCTTGTACCCCTGCTGTCCGGCGGGCTGAGCATCTGCTTCCACTCATGGATCAGGTTCAGTGCGTCAAGCGGAGTAAGCTTATTAATGTCTACTGAGTTTATCGCCTCGATTACCGGATCCTCCTCGCTGCCGAAAAGGCTCAGCTGAAGGGGTACCGGTTTCGGACTCTTCACTTCCATGGTATTC
>DCTH01000099.1 GCA_002329495.1 Syntrophothermus sp. UBA1445
GAAATTATCTACCACAATAACTCCGACCCGGTTATCCACCGCCATCCGGAGTTCATCCGGGGTCTTGTTATTGCCGTGGAAATAGATGTTTTCTACCGGAAAACTTACCGACAGTGCAGTATGTAATTCACCGCCTGACACCACATCAAGTCCCAGACCTTCTTCTTTTACCAGGACGCAGGTTGCCATGGTACAAAGGGCTTTGCTGGCGTAGATAACCAGGGTATCACCTTCCGACCCAAAGGCCTGTTTCAAAGCACGGCAGTTCCGACGGAAGGTTTCCTCATCCAGAACATAAAGTGGAGTACCAAATTCCTTGACCAGATCAAGGGTGTCAACCCCGCCGATCTCCAGGTGTCCAGCATTATTTATTCTCATCGTCCCCTGCAGCTTCACTCTCAATCACTCCAAATCCCAAAATAAAAATGGCTATTGTCCTAGACAACAGCCAAAGTCACGGGGTTATTTTAACATTGTCTGAAAATAAATGTCAAACATTGTCGCCTATTCATGTATCCTCAGGGCGGTGGTTAATTCCGGCGAGCGGACGTTGTGTCCGAATTGTACAGAGCCCCACGAAGGTGAGGGCGAAAAGCCACCGAGCGACAGTACGTCGCGAGCCCGGCTTTGAGACATGGACGTCGAATTGCCGGGGTGCTGCTTTCTGCTCAAACCTGAGTGGTTGGTGCTGCCAATGCAGGACCCAGGTAACGAGCTGAATTAACCACCGACCGTAGCAGGCGGAGTACCGGTCGCTTGGTCCCACTTTTACCGCAAGAGCTGGTGGCAGAGCAGGTCCAGGGAGTCGCTGTGGGCTTCTATCAGCATGCGGGCTCGCATTTTCAGTTTGCGGATGTTTTCCGGGCTGGCGTCATCCAGCTGGCATTCCTGCTTCATCTCCGGCTGCAGGCGGTAATAACGAGGACCACCCGGTTTTTGGGGCGGCAGCAGTAAACGCAGCTGATAATCCACGGTGTAACTCACCCCATCAAACACTATATTCAAAAGGGGGCGCGCCCAACCTGCCAATCCCCAGCGCTCGGCCTCGTCATATGGTAAGGGCGTCTTCTGCTCCCCGGTCCCCAGCGACAATAACAGAATGTCTTCCTCCGGCCAGGTAATACTAGCCTCAATGTAGGCACATATACCCGGGTTGTTGGCATATACCCCGCCATCGATCAGGGCGTAGTATTCGCCGTCTTCAATAGTAAGCTTGTAAGGGGAAAAATAGGTCGGAGCCGCAGTCGCCGCGAAGGCCACATCCTGCATGGTATAGTCGTAACTGGCCAGCTCTCGAGCGCGGGTACTCCGGAAGAAGAACGGGGAGCGGATCTCGATCTCGTAAGCGGTGATCAGCACATTACACAGGGCTTCTCTCAGACGGGCTGCTCCGAAATACCTGGCGTAGACTTTTTTCATACCATCCGGCGGGTACTTATAATCGGCCAGAAAACCAAGGGAGGTTATGCGGTACCAACAGGAGCGGGAAAAAATTTCCTTGCCATGCTCCTCATAGAGTTTCACCATGTCGTGGGCAGAATACTCAGGCTTCCCCTCCGCGTCTGGCTTGGTCAAACCCAAAGCCAGGAGCCCTCCGGTTGAGGTACCGGCTACCAAATCAAACAGCCGAGACACCGGTTTACCGGTTCGTTTTTCAATCTCGTTTAAAACCAT
The DNA here is from genome assembly GCA_002329495.1 of Syntrophothermus sp. UBA1445. Lineage (GTDB taxonomy): Bacteria > Bacillota > Syntrophomonadia > Syntrophomonadales > DTU052 > DTU052. Next base: position 1,675 of record DCTH01000099.1, read on the forward strand.
CGCCGGTATTATCCCGCGTATTCCCCCACCGTCGAGCGAGAGTATCTTAATCACACTGATCCCCCCTGAGCTGCCAAAGGACTTATCACAATCAATATATAGGAAGGGGTCCGATCATATTACTCAGCCCCGACAGCGGGAGACGAAAAAAAGAGAACTCCTTGGGGAGTCCTCTTTCGATCAAATCCAGTATATTAATGTACCCTGCTTATGGCAGATCTGCCAGACTCTTTTCTATCAGTTCGTCAGGGATCTCCACATCCACCATTCTGCCTGACAGGTATTCATCATAGGCGCTGAGGTCAAAGTGGCCGTGGCCGCTCAGGCCAAAGACGATGCATTTGCTCTCGCCGCTCTCCTTGCACTTGAGGGCCTCATCAATAGCGATCCGAATAGCGTGGGATGATTCCGGTGCGGGTAGAATTCCCTCATTACGGGCAAACATAATAGCCGCTTCAAAGACCGGTCGCTGGTCAACCGCAGCTGCCTCAATGATGCCATCATGATACAGCTGACTCACCAGGGCGGAATCTCCGTGATATCTGAGACCTCCAGCATGTATCGAAGGTGGGGCGTAGTCTTTCCCCAGGGTGTACATCTGAGTTATTGGAACCAAACAGGCCACATCCCCGTAATCATAGGCAAACTTACCGCGGGTCAGGGTAGGACAGCCTGAAGGTTCAACGGCTATCATCCGCAGATTCTTTCCGGCCAGTTTATCAGGAACAAAGGGGAAAGCCAGACCTGCGAAATTGGTTCCGCCACCGCAGCAACCAATAATAAGGTCGGGATACTCATCCACCATTTCTAGCTGCATTCTGGTTTCCTGTCCGATCACAGTCTGGTGCAGACAGACGTGGTTCAGGACGCTGCCCAGTGAGTAATTGGTGTCGTCGCGTCCCAACGCGTCTTCCACCGCTTCACTGATGGCCATCCCCAGGCTGCCAGTGGAATTCGGATTCTTGGCCAGTTCGCGACGGCCGGCTTCGGTGCGGGTGCTGGGACTGGCAATGACATCGGCTCCGTAAACCTGCATGACCGATTTTCGGTAAGGCTTCTGTTCGTAACTCACCTTGACCATATAAACGGTACATTCCAGGCCGAACATGTTGGTGGCCAGAGACAGTGCGGTTCCCCACTGGCCGGCACCGGTTTCAGTGGACAGCCGCTTCTTGCCGGCAATCTTGTTATAAAACGCCTGTGGTAGTGCGCTGTTCAGTTTGTGGCTGCCAACCGGACTTACACCCTCATACTTGTAGTAAATACGACAGGGTGTATCAAGGGCCTTTTCCAGACGCCGGGCACGGTAGAGCGGTGACGGCCTCCAGATTTTGTAAAGCTCCCGGACTTCTGAGGGTATCTCGATATACCGCTCGGTAGACGCCTCCTGCTCAATTACCCCCATAGGAAAAATGGGCAACAGATCATCAGGAGTCAGGGGTTGTTTGGTCGCCGGGTTCAGCCCCGGTGCGGGCAGGTTGGGCATATCTGCCTGGACGTTATACCAGAATTTCGGTAACTTATCCTCAGGCAGAATGATCTTGGAAAGCACATCTGAACTCATCTCATCTAATCTCCTCTCAGCTGATATTTATTTATGTTTGGTCTTTTACATTCTAGCATCGGACAAACTTTAATGGCAATCATAAAATCACACCAATATTATTTTTATTGCAGTCGTTGCTGGTAAAGCTCACCGGCTAACCCGCTCCCGCTTTTCAGGGACCGTCTGCTTACCAGTTTTTTTCATCTCCCGGCTGATGATCACCCGTTAGTTTGACAGCATAATTTA
>DCTH01000030.1 GCA_002329495.1 Syntrophothermus sp. UBA1445
GCAGAAGATAAACTGGGAACCCAGATGCGCGCGGTGGGCGAAGTCATGAGCATCGGCAAAAACTATAAGGAAGCCATGCAAAAGGCCATCCGATCGCTGGAGATTAACCGGTCCGGCCTGGGTTTCGCCAAGGATTTCAACCAACGCTCCCGTGAAGAACTGCTGGCCATGCTGGCCGAGCCTTCAAGTGAACGTCAGTTTATAATGTATGAGGCCCTGCGCAAGGGTGCGGAGATCGAGCATCTGAGCCGCCTGACTCACATCAAGCCCTGGTTCATTCAGCAGATGAAAGAACTTGTGGACCTGGAGGAAGAGATTTTGAAGTACCAGGGAAGCGAACTTCCTGATCAGCTGCTGATTCAGGCCAAGAAAGATGGTTTCTCGGATCGTTACCTGGCCATGCTTCTAAGCCGGCCAGAATCTGAGATTCGTGAACGGCGGTCCGCGCTCGGAGTTGTAGAAGGATGGGAGGCTGTCCCGGTCAGCGGGGTTGAGAATGCGGCCTATTATTTCTCCACCTACAACAGTCCTGACCAGACTGCTCCTCCCAGCAGTCGGCCCAAGGTGATGATCCTGGGAGGAGGCCCCAACCGCATCGGCCAGGGAATCGAGTTTGATTACTGCTGTGTGCATACTGCCTTTGCTTTACGGGATCTGGGCTATGAGACGGTGATGGTCAACTGTAACCCGGAGACGGTATCCACCGACTACGATACTTCGGATAAGCTCTATTTTGAGCCCTTAACTGTGGAGGATGTGCTTAGCATCTATGAAAAAGAACAGCCTTTGGGTGTGATCGTGCAATTCGGCGGTCAGACCCCCTTAAATATCGCCGGAGAGCTGGCCCGGGCGGGGGTGAAGATCCTCGGTACCAGTCCGGAGACCATTGACCTGGCCGAAGACCGTGACCGGTTCCGCCACATCATGGACGAACTGGGGATTCCCATGCCGGAGTCAGGCATGGCGGTAAACCTTTCGGAAGCTCTGGCGATTGCTGATCGGATCGGTTATCCTTTGATGGTCCGGCCTTCTTATGTTTTGGGTGGACGGGGCATGGAAGTTGTTCATGATGAAGAGATGCTCCGTCAGTACCTGGCAGCTGCAGTGGGAGTCACACCGGAGAGACCCATCCTGATTGACAGGTTCCTCAGCAACGCGATTGAAGCTGAAGCTGATGCCATCGCCGATGGACAGGATGCTTTTGTTCCCACCGTTATGGAACATATTGAATTTGCCGGTATCCATTCCGGAGACTCCGCCTGTGCGATTCCACCGGTCAGTATCCCGCCACACCATATTGATACCATTGTGGAATACACGAAGAAGATTGCCCGCGCCCTGAACGTGGTAGGATTGATGAATATGCAGTACGCGATTGCCGATGACCGGGTTTACGTCCTGGAAGCCAATCCCCGGGCTTCGCGTACAGTTCCCCTGGTGTCAAAGGTCTGCGATATCCGGATGGCCCGGATTGCCACCGAAATAATGATGGCCGAGTATTCCGGGGAGGAATCCCCTGTCAACCGCCTGGTCACCAGAAACATCCCGCATTATGGGGTCAAAGAAGCGGTCTTCCCTTTCAACATGTTCCAGGAGGTCGACCCCCTGCTGGGACCGGAGATGCGTTCTACCGGGGAGGTATTGGGGATTGCTGATTCCTTTGGTCTGGCCTACTTCAAAGCCCAGGAGGCTACCCAGTCTCCCTTGCCCACCTCGGGGACCGTACTGATAAGCGTCAATGATCAGGATAAGGCTATGGCCCTGGAGACCGCTCGGGAATTTGCCAAGATGGGCTTCAAGATTAAAGCTACCAGCGGAACCTACAATTATCTGCAGGAAAACGGTGTTATGGCGGAAAAGATCAAGAAGCTGTTCGAAGGTCGTCCCAATATTGTTGACGGGGTTACCAACGGCGAGATTCAACTGATCATCAATACTCCGTCCGGAAAGCGCAGTCAGCATGATGATTCCTATATCCGCAAAGCAGCTATAAAGTACAAAGTGCCCTACATCACTACCATTGCCGCAGCCCTGGCCAGTGCCAGGGGTATAGCCGCCTACAGGGAAAATATCCACCTGGGAACCAAGCTGAAATCCTTGCAGGAATATCATGCGGAATTCTAATTGCGGGATGGACGTCACAGTACCCCAGGGAGAGTCCATCCACAAATGATACATTATGCGATTCTTCGCGAAGACAATGTGAAAAATTTTATCCCCTCCTTCGGGAGGGTTTTTCTTTGTTTAATTGAAATCACCCCTTTCAACAATTCGAAGCTTCCTTTCAGGGCATATCGACAGCCCCCATCACGTACAAGGATAAAATCATCACTGCGGTTGTGGGACCATCAGGCTGCGAGAAAACCACCGTATTGCGTAGCATTAACCGCACCGCGGAATTGGAAAAGGGCTTTAGTTGCCAGGGAGAGATACGGCTCTTTCGGACCCCCATATACCAGATGCAGGACATCGCGACCATCAGGCGTCAGGTCAGCATGGTCTACCAGACTCCTCTATTTCGGGGACACCATACAAAANNTTTAGTATGGTGTCCCCGAAATTCATCGGTCTGTATGGCAGTATTTCAGGGGTGACAGGGGGAGGGTACTTTTGTCCCCTCTCCCCTGTCACTTACCTACACAGTCCTGGCCAGGGCTTTTCTCTTTCTGAAGTAGGAACGGAATGCTTCCATGATCACGAGTGCGGAGAGGATGATCAGGACCGTCGAGACTATAGGAATCGCGGGGTGCCCTTTTCCTAAAACCCAGCCTTCATATACCGCCAGGGCCAGTGCCCAGTTCGATAATATAAACATCAGTACGCCGGGAATAAAGGTCACCAGCCAGACCCTGGATTCCTTGCGGGTGTTGATGAACCACACGGTTATGCCGAGCAGGGCCAGCGATGCCAGGAGTTGGTTGGAGGCTCCAAAGGTATTCCAGAAAATCTTCCAGGCAGGGACAACATTACCGGTCGCATCGGTCATGGTCTGGTAAATGAAAAAAACCGGAACCCCGGCGGTTAGCACAGTGCCCAGAAGTTTGCCGGCCCAATTCTTCAAGCCCGTGACCTCTTGGATAATATAGCGGCCCAGACGGGTACACACATCCAGTGAGTCATAGACGAAAGTGGTAAACGCCATAAGCCCGAAGCTGATGCCAAAGGCGGCGGGAACCCCGATCAGTTCCATAAAGCTGCCTATCCCGGAAGCATAAATGAAATTGGGGGCCCGGGCAGCCATCTCAGAATCCTGCGCCAATATCATCACGCAGGCTATCGCGACCACAGCCACCATACCTTCCAACAGCATACCCCCATAGCCTACTGGCCAGGCATCACTCTCCTTTTCCAGCTGCTTGCTGGTAGTACCTGCTGAAACCAGCACATGGAACCCGGANNCGACCAGGCCTTCGAGAAGCATTGCGCCGTAACCGATGGGGCGGGCATCCGATTCCTTCTCCAACTGCTTGCAGGTGGTGCCGGACGATATAAGCGAGTGGAAACCGGAGCAGGCTCCGCAGGCAATGGTGATGAACAAAACTGGAAACATCGGGAACCAGAAGCCGCTGCCCATTCCGGAATCGGCGAGGTTCACGAAAGCAGGATACTCGATCGCGAAACCACCGAATATTAAGCCGATAGCGGCAATGATCATGGATGCATACAGGAAACACCCACCCAGAGCGCCCCGGGGCTGAAGGAGCAGCCACATGGGCAGGACCGACGCAATCAGACTGTATCCCAAAATTATAACTCCCCATGCCTTCTGAGATAATGCCAGGTCAGCAATCGGCAGGCTGACGGGAATGAACTGCCCCACATAGATAGCAAGAGCAACCAGGGGAAGGAAAATCAGCAAGGCCAGGCCTTCTCTCAGTCGAAGGAATTTGATCGTGAGTCCCATTATAATCGGTATGACCAGATACATGATGGAGGAGGAGGCGATGGCACCGCCTGCCACCTTTTCTCCGGATTCCAGGGTAACTATGCCGACCAGGGAACTGGCCGTTATATCAGTGAAGGCAACCATTATGTACACCAGAGCAATCCACATAAAAAGCATGAACAGCAGCCAGGCCCGGTTTGACACATTAGTCCTGATTACCTCCGCGATTGACCTGGCTTTATGCCTGACCGATGCCACCAGGGAACCCATATCATGAACGCCGCCAATAAAAACCGCACCGATCAGCACCCACAGGATCGCTGGAACCCAGCCAAACATCAGTCCGGCGAGGATTGGTCCGTTAATCGGTCCGGACCCGGCAATGGCCGAGAAGTGCTGACTCACCAGCATGCTCCTTTTGGCTGGTACATAGTCCAATCCGTCATTCATGCTGACGGCTGGTGTTTCCCGGGTATCATCCAATTGAAACACCTTGTTGGCCAGGAACTTCCCATATGTAACGTACCCTACGATAAAAAAAATCGCTGCTCCGATTACCACATATAGTACGTTCATTTGCCGCCTCCCCTATTATGATTACAATAAGAACATTCGCATAAATTGAAAGCGAATCCTTTGTTACCATGTTAATACTGTGAAATTATGCAGGAAACACCAACCCAAGACCCGAGTTACAAAACTACCGCCGCTGGAACCGGGGCTTGGTCTGTAATTGCCATGACCAGGGATGAATGATGCACGGGGTCTGACCCAGTGCATCATATTTGTTAACTGTTCGGCCAGAACAGCCGTTGCAGGTACATGCTGTGCGGGAACACAAATATATGAATCACCAGCCATACAAGCGACAGGAAACGGGCCGGCCACACGGTCCGGGGAAAGCTCCGGGCAATCAGGTATCCAAGTATCATCATCACGGGATCAGTTATCAGCCGATTACCCCAGAACTCTACACCCTGAAACCAGTACGCCACCGCCCCTCCGGCCAAGCCTGCTTCCAGGTAATGCTCCAGAGTCTCCCACCAGTAGGCCAGCATAAGTACCACGATAACGTCGTAATTACCCAGAACCTTTCGTAAATTTTGGGCCGGTATCCGGTCCTCGATCCCATTCAGAAGCTCGGCAATCCTGCCCCGGTTGTACTCATAAGCCGCCCATCCAACCGAAAAGCCGCTCAAAACATGCTCCACCGACCATACATCGAAAAGAGCCTGGGTCTTAAGCCCCCAGAGTATATCAATCATCTTTATTTCCTCATATTGCTGTCCAAGATAGGGTCACGGCTTTCTTAGTTTATCACATGGAACCATCCTGCTAAATATGCTACCTGATGTCTGTTCCCAGTTTTGCAGCATTAGCAGTCACCCCTCTGCAGCTGTGTTGAACTGGCAGTCAAGGCATCATCTTGCCCGCCATGTATTCGACGATAACCCCCTGTCTCTGGGGGTTTATTTGTTTCAGTGGCTTCCGGCAACTTGGCATTATGTCGATTGACAAACGTCATGTAAACGCATATAATTTACTAGTGTAGTAAATTACTAATGATACAACTAAACACAAGGGGGTTATCAGATGAAAATACCAACTACTCTGAAACATAAACCGGTGATTGTCTGTGAGAACTATGAGAATGTGGACGGGAGGTATGCCTACAATTCGGATGCCAAGGGACTCTCGTTGGGGTTAGCCCAGTGGAATGACCGGGGCAAGGTGGACATCTCCGCCAAGGTTTGGAGGTATACCGGAGAGAAGTGGTCTCGGCAGTCAGAGGAAATGCCCCTGCACCGGGTGTTGGACCTGGCCATTCTGGTGTGCCGGGGTAAGCTTCATTTTCAGGATGCTTACCGGTATGAGAAGCTATACGACCCGGCTAAACCCATACTGGATCGGGTGGGACTGCAGGGAGATGCCATGACCGTAGCGGTATGTACGGATAACGAGATGATTGACCAGGATATCAAGTTATTCAGTCAGGCTCTCAGCAAGGATGACGAGCTGTTGAGCGAACGATTGCGTACTCTGTCCCGGATATTAAAGGATATGGGGTATTAGAATCTTACCATGCCCGTATTCTGGATCCGGGTATTAACTTCGATTTGTACATTCAGCAACGGGAATAAGTGTTCCCACTGCTCTTTGATACCGGCCCATTTCTGTGGATTGCTCCGGTAGATTTCCCGTCCAAACCCAAAAACATCAACATTCAGTTCCTGGGCTTTAACCAGAGCATTCTCGGCCTCACCTTTAATCACGGCATTGGCTTTTTCCTCCACCATCTTAATCATATCTGCCCCTCCATGTGATCCGGCTGGCCAACTGGTTTCACCAATATTCGCCTGGACATCAATTTTAACCTTGAATTGGACCTTTTCAGCGTCAATTTGTGGGATTATTGAGCTTTTCATCCGGATCACCTCAAGGCCCATCTTCTTATTTCCCCGATGAGGATAATTAAATGATACAATGGTACTTCGAACCTGCCCCATAATCCAGTTATATCCCCTGGTTTCTCTTTCATCCATGAAACCTACCAGCTTATCTTCTTTGAATAATGCGGACCCGGCGATCATTGCTGATAAGCTGATTTCGGTTCTTTTCAATTCGCCTTCAATATTGGTCCGATCCCAGTCAGTCTTACCTGGGACCAGTGGAAATACCTGCGCCCGGGTACCGATTGGTTCTATCCCATCCGACTTTAGGTTGATTAAAAAGTCGTTTACCGTGCTTACAACAACCGTTGATAACCCTTTCTGGGCCGCATTCAGTATAGCTTCCGCACCCGATGCCGGTATAGGTTCCAGTTCGAACTCGGCCTGCAACAGTTCCTCCGCGGTTGAATTGTAAGCGACTACAATAAGCGTTCTTCTTCGTGTTTCACCGTCCCTGCCCACCCAATTCACCGGATCAATTATTCCTTCCCGGGCGAAGGATTCTCCAAAAAGGAAAAAGCGGTTGTGGGTCCAGTTCAAACGGCGGGGGGATGATTTGATGAAGTTCCTTACCGCTTCAAACGTAGTTTCACCGGTACTGGTGGCTACCAGGAAGGGTTTTTCAAGTCCCCCTCCGCTCTCAGCACTTCCGATGGCAAAAGGCTTGGCAAGATGGACGGTTAATTTCAGGGTGCCTTCTTCAGGACCCTTGTCGACACCGACTGCGGTTACAAAAGACAGGTCCTGTATCTCCCGCCGGTTCCAGCACCCGGCACATGGTAATGCCAGAACCAGAATCAACAGGCAGGCAGTCAGTGTTTTCGCCGGTTTACTCATCGCAAACTCAGATACCTCCTGGCGACCGCAGTTTACCACGCAATAGTGCTACAATAAACAGCAGCCCAATCAATGATACTACCATCAGAAGTGCGAACGGAGCGCTTCGAAGAAACATAGATATAAACTCCATATGGTTATCGAAAAGCAGATACCCCGCGATTACAGTGACAATCCCCAGAGGGTAAACCAACGGATAATGGTTGGGGATACCAAAAATTTGTACCAGACCCAACGAACTGGCCCAAAGCATTAAGGCCAGCTTCACGGCTGCCGACAGAGTCCAGGAAACCAAAACAATAACCTCGATCCGCTCAAAAAAATTGGCGACTCTGATCATTCTTGCCAGGCTATAGGCTGGAACGGACAGGTCTTTGGCGGTAACGCCAAAGACTACGGTCAGGGTAACGGAGAACAAAATTATCAGTATACCAGTAATGAGGAGCGCATAACCTGAAAATCTTACCCCATCCCGGATTTTGTTTAAATAGGGCAACACCATGCCGATCACCACAAATTGTGCATAGAAGGCCAGACTGACTCCTACTGGCTTTAGCAGCGGCCGAACCCCATTTTCCATCACCGGAAGCAGGTTCTTCAGTTTCGCAGACTCGAAGGGAAGAATTACGACCAGCAAGCCGACTAAAGCTACCAATATCATAAAGATCAAACTGATTCGCCCAATGACTTCAAGTCCATGGCGGGCCGCATATGCCCCCATAAAGGCACTCAGGATTATAAAGACCAGGATCGGCGTTTCCGGCATAACCGCTATAGTATAGGCATCTCCAACGGCATATATGACATCCACCGCAATCTTTAACCAGTAAATGACTAGAATAAGGCCTATAACCTTACCCGGGATATTTCCCATGATGCTCTGGCTGTACTGAACAATTGTCTGTCCCGGAAACTTAAGCCCCAGAAACAACAGCGGCAACAATATAGGCACGCTTAAAACCGCACCAATCAGACTGACAACCCACAGGTCCTGAGCCATTTCAACGGCTGCCACGGTTGGAAATACTATCGCTACCGGTACAATCCGACTTATATACATCAGACTCATCAGTTGTGCGCCGGTTATTCTTTCGTCAGGCATATTCATGATTCATCACTCTGTCCGTTTATACTGTCCGGCGGCAGCGGCTTGTTGGCAGGTTCCTGCCTGACCAGGTTGTTCCGCTTGGCTACCAGGCTTGACCTTCGGTTTAACGTCCACAGAGGTGCCCTCACCACACTGTCTTTCCATTCCGCCAGAACCAGCGGAGCGAACGGTGCCAGATATGGTACTCCAAATGAACGTTGGGCGACAAGCTTCACAAAAAGCGTGAACATTCCGACCATTATCCCAAACATCCCCAGGGATGCCGCCAGGAGAATTAATGGAAACCGCAATAACCGGGCCGCAATCGCAATATTGAATGCCGGTGTGGCAAATGAGGCGACAGCCGTCAGGGCCACAACCATAACCATAGCCGGGGATACCAGACCTGCTCGAATAGCTGCTTCTCCCAGTACCAGACCTCCAACGATACTGACTGCGGGACCAATCATGCGGGGCAGTCGCAAACCGGCTTCCCGCAGCACCTCAAATACCAGTTCCATCATAATCGCTTCAACAATCGCTGGAAACGGAACACCTTCTCGCTGCGCGGCAATGCTAAATAGCAGCTCGGTGGGCAGCATCTCGTGATGAAAAGTTAATATGGCAACATAGAATGACGGAAGGGTTAAGGATATAAAAAAACTGAGTATACGAAGAAGTCTAAAAAATGACCCGAAATAAAATCTCTCGTATGAATCTTCGACGGAGCTTAAAAACATGCTTAGACCCGTGGGCACCACCAGCACAAAAGGAGACCCGTCAGTAAGAATAGCAACCCTTCCGTCGGCTAAAGCCTGGGCGGCCCGGTCTGCCCTCTCAGTACGAAATATACTGGGAAAAATGCTAAGAGGGGAATCCTCGATCAGTTCTTCAACCTGTCCGCTTTCCTGTATAAAATCGATATCAATCCGCTTTAGTCGATCTCTTACTTCCTGGACTATCTTCTCATTTGCCGTACCGGATATGTAGGCGACAACTACTTCTGTCTTACTGATGGTACCAACAACCCGTTTTTCGAACCAAAGATTCGGATCCTTGATGCGGCGGCGCAAGAGGCTTATATTAACCTGAACAGATTCAGTAAATCCTTCCCGAGGTCCCCGGACTACCGGCTCGCTTATCGGATCCTCGATACTCCTCCGCTCTCCCCCGGATACAGAGCAGATTAATCCATCGGCAACTCCATTGACGAGAATCCCGCAGTATCCTTCAGAAATCCTGGCAACAAACTCATCCGCCTTTGCCACCACTTCCAGCCCGGATACAGCAAGCAGGTTGTCATGGAGTAACTGGAATATCTCCCCCGAACTGCTTATTTTCCGGCTTAACTCAGTTGCTTTTTGGATTATCGAGTTGGAGACTAACCAATCGTCCACCAGACCCTGCAAATGGACAATCAGCAATTCATACTCTGCCGACTCACCTACCCGCAACCTGCGAATTGACAGATCGATACTATTGCCTAACGAATCCCTGATGAGCTTTTCATTCTCGTTTAGCAAAGTTGATAACTGCTTTTGCGGTCCAGAGCTGTTCTGCGGGACCGTCTGAGCACTTGTTGCTTCCGGCCCGCAGGTTCTTTGTCTTTTTGCTGCCAAGCATTATTCACCAAGCTTACTAGTTCATTTAGGTGTGTTTAGTGTGACCTTGCAAGTCCGTGACTATGCGGTGGATAAAGGGGACTGTCCCCATGATGCACTTCGGGACGAACAGAATTAAGGAGACGGTTCCGGTGTGTTGGGAACAACACGCCGAACCGTCCCCCGGTAAAACTCTACCCCGGTTTTCCCGAATATCGTCCTTACTTCGGAACGAACTCAGTTGTTACAACCTTATTATAAGGGGCGATCTTATCCAGTTCTCCGGCAGCTTTTATAATATCCTGCAGCAGATAGAAATCAGACTCCAGCATCAGGGGGTCCTTCTTCCAGGAGTTCTGCTCCTTATAGCGTTTTACCGCGCTTACCAGGATTTCATCAGGTTCATCCGGGAAGTGGGGCTTGATGGCCTGAGCGATCTCTTCTGGAGAATGGGTGTCTACCCACTGTTGTCCCTTGTAGATGGCCCGACTAAACTTGGCGATCAACTCAGGATTGTTTTCAATGGTGCTCTTTTTGGCAAAGTAAGCGGTATAGGGAACCGCCCCGCTCTCTTTTCCGAGAGAGGCCACGATGTAGCCTTTGCCCTCTTTCTCCATGGTCGATGCAGTAGGCTCAAAGATTATCACATAATCCCCCTGCCCCCCCATAAAGGCACCGGGCATGGCAGCAAACTGCATGGTAGTATCAATAAACACATCTTCTCCGACCTTCAGTCCATTCTTCTCCAGTACATACTGCAGGATGATGGCCGGCATGCCGCCTTTGCGGCCTCCGATAACGGTTTTTCCTTTCAGATCACTCCATTTAAAATCAGGGTCCGGTTCCCTGCCCAGCAGGAAGGTTCCATCCCCATTGGTCAGCTGGGCGAACACTACCCCGTAGTCTTCTCTGCCCTCGTTATAGACGTAAACACTTGCTTCCGGCCCGGCAAAACCGATATCCACCTCGCCTGACAGCACAGCAGTCATTACTTTATCGGCCCCCTGGCCATTGGAAAGTTCAATCTCCAAACCCTCTTCTTCAAAGAAACCCTGCGTTAATGCCACATACTGTGGGCCATAGAAAATTGAGTGGGTTACTTCACAAAGTTTGACCTTGGTCAGTTCACCATCGGATTTACCGCAGCCAGTTACAATAAGCGATAAACCCAACAGCACAATCATCAACACCAGTAATAGTTTTTTCATTTTCAATTCCTCCCCCCTTTTTCACCTTAACCGGCTCTTTCTCAGAACAAACTGTTCGAAATATATCACCCCCTGATACATAATCGTGGCAGCTATCCCCAATATGACTACACTGGTCATAACCAGATCGAGTTTGAAGACCTGACCACCGTAGACAATGAGATACCCCAGACCAGCTCGAGAAACCAGGAATTCACCCACAATCACTCCCACCCACGATAACCCCACATTGACTTTAAGGGCGTTGATAATGTTAGGGAACGAGGCAGGCAGGAGCACTTTGGTTAATACCTGGTACTTGGTCCCGCCAAAGCTCTCCACCAGTTTAATCTTGTCCGGATCGGTATTCACAAAGCCATTCAGAACTTCCAGAATCGTAACGATGAGGGATATGGCCAGGGTCATCACGATAATGGCAACCGGACCGGCGCCAATCCGGACAATAAAAACCGGACCCAGAGCGATCTTGGGCAGGCTGTTAAGTACCACCAGGTATGGTTCAGATACCTGGGACAGGAATTTTGACCACCATAACGCAATGGCGATAAGGACTCCTAACATCGTACCCAGGAGAAAGCCAATAATGGTTTCCAAACAGGTGATTCCAATATGTAAAAACAGCACTCCCTGGGCATACAGATTCTGGATCGTACTGATGATCCGGGATGGCTGGCTGGTAATGAAAGAATCAATAACCCCCATGCGGGCCAGGATCTCCCAGAGGGCAAACATGACCACCAAAAACAGGATCTGAGTAGTGCGAACCATGGTCTTTCTCTGCTTGAGTTTCTTTAGGTACCGAATATGGTCCACANNTCCTTAGGTACCGAATATGGTCCACAGAAACAGTTTTCTCGGCAGTGGGGCCAGGGGCAGCCTGGGAGACATATTCAGACATGAATATCCAGCTCCTTCCATATCTCCTGAAAGTAGTGTCTGAACTCCGGGGCTTCTCGAGAACACAGGGGGGTGCGTTTCGGGCAGGTCAATGATATATGGTAGATTTTCTTGATAACTCCCGGTCGGTGGGATAGTACAATAACCCGGTCCGCCATACTTATGGCCTCGGAGATGTCGTGGGTAACGAGAATCGCAGTCTTTCTTTCCTTCTTGATGATTGCGTATATATCATCAGTTACCGCCAGCCGGGTCTGGTAATCCAGGGCTGAAAAAGCCTCATCCAGGAGCAGGATTTCCGGGTCGGTCATCAGAGTTCGAATCAGGGCCGCCCTTTGCCTCATACCCCCTGACAACTGAGTCGGGTACTTGTCACGAAATTCATAAAGACCATAGGTTTCAAGAAACGACTTCGCTTTTTCTTTGATCTGGGGTGTCAGTGACCTTTGAATCTCCACCCCCAGCAAGACATTCTGAAGGATGGTTCTCCACTCAAAAAGGTGGTCTTTCTGCAGCATGTAACCAGCTTTTTTGGATGGCCCGGTGACCTGTTCCCCATGCAGGAATATCTGGCCGGTGGTCGGGGTAAGCAAGCCGGATATCAATGACAGGAGTGTGGATTTGCCGCACCCGCTGGGGCCGACTATGCTTACAAACTCACCATCATGCACCATAAAGTCAATGTTCCTCAGGGCGTGGATTTCTCCGTCCGGGGACTGATAGGTCATTCCGACATTACGCACTTCCACTATTGGTTGCACTAATTCACCCTCAAGTAACTCCATTTCTAATATGTTATTCAGGTAGACCTAATCCGGTGAGAGTTGGAACAGAAATGGAGGCATCCAATAGACAGTGCGGACACGAGAGGTGTAGCCTGCTCTCCAACATTTACCTCAGGGACAATACGTTTCCCAAAGGCCAAAACTTCATTATGCATTGTTAGAACGGGAGGACAAATCATCGCTGAGAGGGTTTGGTCTGGTGGTCATTGGTGACCCAATGGTTCGCNNGGTCGATTTTGAAAATCATCGGCATGAAAGTATGTTTTCGGAGTTGTCAAAGGAAGGCGACAGAGAGTCTATTTTCTGAGTAAAAAGCAGGACGTTTCCTGAGTCTCAATATCTGCATCCAGCCATATCTCCTGACCGCTCTGGACAAGATCAACAACCCGAATGACTGTCTGCCACTTTTCATGACCCGGCAGGTAATTGAGGAGGTGGTTTTCATACGCTCTTAACAGATCGTGGTTG
>DCTH01000029.1 GCA_002329495.1 Syntrophothermus sp. UBA1445
CCGGCCAGCTGGTTCAGCGTTTCGATCAGCTTGACCGGAGACATTGCTATGCCGTCAATTGCCACCGGAACACCCATTACAAAGTCGATTTCCACATAAGTGGGGTTGTCAGGGGCCTTCTCCGGGGGAGTAATCATCTGCAGCATTTCATCCTGCGGCTCATTCCAGGGATCTTCCAGATCTCCCCCTTCGTGGCTGAGGTGCCACAGATTCCGGTCCCGGCTGTATATGTTTTTACGGGTCACGGTAAGCGGTATACCGTGCTGCTCAGCATACTGAATGGCGTCCTCCCGGGAGCGAATCTCCCACTCCCTCCAGGGAGCAATGATCCTGAGGTCCGGATCCAGGGCCTTGATGGTCAGTTCAAACCGCACCTGGTCATTACCTTTACCGGTAGCACCATGGGCGATGGCTGATGCCCCTTCCCGGTGAGCAATCTCCACCAGCCGCTTGCTGATCAGTGGGCGGGCGAAACTGGTTCCCAAAAGGTATTTGCCCTCATAAAGAGCACCTGATTTGAGCACCGGCCAGACGAAATCAGTCACAAACTCATCCCGCAGGTCCTCAATAAATATCTTGGTTGCACCCGACTTGATCGCCTTTTCCCGCAATGGCGACAGTTCCTCTCCCTGGCCCAGGTCAGCACAGACGGCTATCACTTCATAACCATACTTTTCTTTTAGCCAGGGAATGATTATAGACGTATCAAGTCCTCCCGAATAAGCAAGGATTATCTTTTCCATCTTCTTTCTCCTCTCCAATCCTTACTAACCGTACTACCTACTGAAAACCGGATCGCACTAATGGTGCCCAGATTGATCGGTAGGGCTGATTAGTTTCGTGTATAAATGCTGTAATTAATGTGGTGACTGAGGCTCCCGCTACATCACTTTCTTAAGCAGTTCGGCCAAACGAGGAGTCCCGATCTCCTCCAGATCGTATCTCACCCTTACTGCTGGTTTATCCAGCGTCAACACCCGGCGCAGGTCGATAGGAGTACCGATAACCACCATTTCTGCCGGTGAGCTGTTGATGGTTGCCTCCAGTTCTTTGATCTGGGTTTTGCCATAGCCCATGGCCGGCAGGAGTTTTTCCAGCTGATTATACTTCTCAAACGTCTTCTTGATCGAACCCACCGCAAAGGGCCGGGGATCGATCAGTTGAGCTCCCAGCTTCTCGGCCGCTATCACTCCCGCCCCGTAGGCCATTTCCCCGTGGGTCAGGGTGGGGCCGTCTTCCACCACCAGGACCTTTTTACCTTTAATCAGGTCCGGGTCATCGACAGTTATGGGTGAGTTGGCCAGGATAACCTCGGCTCCCGGATTGTTGGCGGCCACTGCGGCTTTCACGGCCTCAACGGCTGCGGCATCAGCGGAATCAACCTTGTTGATGATAGCCACATCGGCCCGACGCAGGTTGGACTCCCCGGGATGATAGGAGGTCTCATGACCGGCGCGGTGCGGGTCCACCACTACAATGTGCAGGTCGGTATTATAGAAGGGCAGGTCGTTGTTGCCCCCATCCCAGAGAATTACATCTGCCTCCTGCTCCGCCTGGCGCAGAATCGCTTCATAGTCAACCCCGGCATAGACTACCATGCCGATATCGATATGGGGTTCATACTCTTCCCTCTCCTCAATCGTACACTTATGCAGATCAAGGTCTTCATAGGTGGCAAAACGCTGGACCACCTGTTCTTCCAGCTTGCCGTAGGGCATGGGATGCCTGATCACCGCTACCTTTTTCCCGGCTTCCGTCAGTATCTTGCCTACATAACGGGTGGTCTGGCTCTTGCCACTGCCGGTTCTTACTGCGGTTACCGCAACCACCGTCTTGCTGGATCTGACCATGGTCTTATCCGGACCCATGAGCCAGAAATCTGCCCCCAGTGCATTAACCAGTGAGGCTTTGTGCATAACGTACAAATGAGGGACATCACTGTAGGCAAACACCACCTGGTGCACCCTGAGTTTCTTGATCAGTTCCGGCAGTTCTTCTTCTGAATAAATGGGAATTCCGTCAGGATAGCCTTCACCGGCCAATTCGGCCGGGTAACGCCGTCCTTCAATGTCCGGAATCTGGGTGGCGGTAAAGGCCACCACCTCGTAGGCAGGGTTCCCGCGGAAAAAGGTGTTGAAGTTGTGAAAATCTCGTCCGGCTGCCCCCATAATGAGTATCCGTTGTTTTTCCACTATCGCCATCTCTCCTTTTTCAATTTACCTCCCTCTAGTTATACCGAGCCATGCCCCGGGAATATCTGATTAATCCTGAGTTATTAAGTTCCTGTCACTGGACATCACCTGGATGTCGGTGCGCTCCTTCCAGCCTAAACGCCGGTAAAACCCCACTACATCAAGGTTGTCATTAAGTACGAACAGGTGAATCTTGTGGGCGCCCTGTTTCTCAAGTTCCCGGCAAACAGTATCCATCAACATCCGACCCAGGCCCTGTCTGCGTTTTTCCGGGCATACCGCGAGGTGATAGACATAACCCCGACGCCCGTCAAATCCTCCCAGGACGCTGCCCACGACCTGGCCCTCATCCCTGATCAGGAAACAGGTGGTTGGATTACGGCGGATAAACCGCAGGAGGGACTCCGGATCATCTCCTTTTCCCAGCCCGATACCATCTATGGTACGCCAGAAACCGGATAAATCCTCCAGATCTTCAGGTAATACTGTCCGCATTTTATCCTGAATAGCATCCACTATAGTTCTACCCCATAACCAGTTATTTATTGCATAACCAGGGCCATGATCGCCTTCTGAATATGCCGGCGGTTTTCGGCCTCATCAAAGACCACAGAGTTGGGTCCATCCATCACCTCATCGGTGATCTCCCGACCTCTTTTGGCCGGCAGGCAGTGCATCACGATCGCATCCGGTTTGGCCAGATCGAGCATCCGCTGATTGACCTGATAGCGGGCGAAGTGTTTCTCCTTCTCCGCGGCTTCCTTCTCCTGCCCCATGCTGGCCCATACGTCGGTGTACACCACATCGGCGTTCTCAATCGCTTCCCGGGGATCCTCGACCACCCACAGACGGGCACCGGTTTCCAAGGCATCCTGTTGGGCGGACTTAACGATCCTCTCCTCGGGCTCGTATCCCTTGGGACACGCTATCACCACATCCATACCGGTTTTCGCTCCGCCATAAAGCAGGGAATGGGCCATATTGTTGCCGTCTCCAATGAAGGCCAGTTTTATACCCTGGAGGGTTCCCTTATACTCCAGTATGGTCATCATGTCTCCCATCACCTGACAGGGATGAAGAAGATCGGTTAAACCATTGATAACTGGGATGCTGGCGTGCTCCGCCAGTTCTAGGACCTCATCATGACTGTAGGTCCTGATCATGATCCCATCGAGATAACGGGACAGGGTAAGAGCAGTATCCTTGATGGTCTCCCCCCGACCGATCTGCATATCGTTGGGACTCAGGAAGAGCGGGTACCCCCCTAGTTGGTACATCCCCACCTCAAATGACACCCGGGTTCGGGTGGAGGGCTTCTGAAAAATCATGCCCAGAGTCTTGCCCGCCAGGACCTGATGAGGCTGCCCTGTCTTCTGCATCTTTTTCAGTTGGAGGGCAAATTGCAGGATGTAAGCCACCTCTTCCCGGGTATAATCATGAATGGATAAAAAGTCCCTTCCCTTGAAATCCGGGTTCATATCCAAGGCCATCTGTTCTTTGTCCCCTTTCAAAATTTATAGTCACGAGCTCGGTGATCCTTAGTGCTGGACTGAATGCTTTATGTGCGACACCAATCCCATGGTGTATCATGCTCTGGCTAAGAGTTCCACTCCGCCAGGGATTGCAGTAGGATATCCATCGCCAGGTCAACTTCGGCCGTCGTTACGTTTAGCGGAGGTACAAACCTTAATACCCGCGGCCCGGCCGAGATCAGCAGGAGTCCATTCTTAAGACAGGTACTCACCAGTTCCTTTACCTCCACCGAGAACTCGATTCCCAGCAGGAGTCCCATCCCCTTAACGGTGACCGCCCGCTCATCCTTCCCCACAACGGCGCCCAGTCTATCCCGCAGATAATTACTGGTGGCCTCAACCTGGTTCAGAAAGGAGGGCGCTGATATGATCTCAACTACCTTCGAACCTAATG
>DCTH01000111.1 GCA_002329495.1 Syntrophothermus sp. UBA1445
TACAAGGATGATGCCACTGCTTTTGACGGCACCAAACGGGGGACCATCCACAGCAAAGGCGTGGCCAATAATCGGATCTCCGCGTTGATCTTCAGATACCTGGAAGAGGAGGGGGTAAAGACTCATTTTGTAGAGTTCCTTGATGACCGCCATATGCTGGTCAAGCGGGTGGAGATTGTCCCGGTTGAAGTGGTGGTGCNNGCAGCCTGTCCCAACGCCTGGGGCGGGATGAAGGGATCCGTCTACCCCACCCGGTTGTGGAGTTCTACTACAAGAGTGATGAACTGCATGATCCGATGGTGAATGACGACCACATCCGGGTACTGAATCTGGCCAGTGTCGAGGAAATGGAGACCATAAAGCGGATCGCCTTGCAGGTTAACCAGCTCTTGGTGCCGTTCTTTGCCCGGGCGAGGATTGACCTGATTGATATGAAGCTTGAATTTGGACGTTTCCAGGGAAAGATAATCCTGGCCGATGAGATATCTCCGGATACCTGCCGACTTTGGGATACCGATTCCGGTACTAAGCTGGACAAGGACCGGTTCAGACGTGACCTGGGCGGGGAACAGGAAGCCTACCAGGAGGTTCTGAGCCGGCTGGAAGGAGTGAGTTGATGTTTCTGGGTAAGGTGTTTGTTACTCTAAAGAAATCAGTGCTTGATCCGCAAGGGGATACGGTCAGAAAGAGCCTGCATACCCTGGGCTACAGTATGGTGGAGGATGTGCGGGTAGGCAAGTACATCGAGGTAAGGCTAAACAGTCAAACCCGCGAGGAGGCCGAGCGGGAACTGGACCAGATGTGCGCCCGGCTGCTGGCTAATCCGGTGATCGAGGAGTATCGCCTGGAGGTCGAGGAGGATGATGGCCAATGAAGTTCGGGATCATAGTATTCCCCGGTTCCAATTGTGATGCCGACTGCTACCATGTGATCGATCAGGTGCTGGCGCAGCCGGTAGAGTACATCTGGCACAAGAGTAACAGTGTTAAGGGTTTTGATGCCCTGATAATACCGGGGGGCTTTTCCTATGGGGATTATCTGCGGACCGGGGCCATTGCCCGTTTTTCGCCTATCATGCAGGAAGTGACCGAGTTTGCTGACAAGGGTGGCCTGGTTATTGGGATATGCAACGGCTTTCAAATCCTGTTGGAATCGGGGCTTTTACCCGGGGCTATGCTGCGGAACGACAGCCTGCAGTTTCGGTGCGGTCCGGTCAACCTCAAAGTGAGGACTAATAAATCAGTTTTTACCAGATGCTTCGACCAGAATGAGGTGATAAAGCTGCCGATTGCTCATGGAGAGGGCAACTATTTCTGTGATCAGGAGAGTCTTCGTGAGCTGCTTGAGTTTGACCAGATTGCGTTTACCTACTGCGACCGCGAAGGACAGGAGACCCCTGATTCAAATCCTAATGGCTCCCGGGCCAATATCGCAGGGATTCTCAACCGCCGGCGCAATGTTCTGGGCATGATGCCCCATCCGGAGAGACGGGCCGAGGATTTGCTGGGCGGGCAGGACGGGGCGCGGGTGTTCGCCTCCATACTGCAGTCTTTTGAGGAGGGATGCAGATGAAGAACAGGACACCATGGCAGGAGATGGGTCTGACTGACCAGGAGTATGATCAGGTCCTGGCTATCATGGGTCGTGAACCCAACCAGGTTGAGCTGGGTCTATTCGCGGTAATGTGGTCCGAACACTGCGGTTACAAGAGCTCACGTCCCCTGCTGAAACAGTTTCCTACCGAGGGCCCCCGGGTTATTCAGGGACCCGGCGAAAACGCTGGTGTGGTTGATATTGATGACGGGCAGGCCCTGGTATTCAAGATCGAGAGCCATAATCACCCTTCGGCTATTGAACCCTATCAGGGTGCGGCTACCGGAGTGGGGGGGATTGTACGGGACATATTCACCATGGGAGCCCGGCCCATCGCCATGCTTAATTCACTGCGGTTCGGGACCCTTGATGACGAACGGACCCGGTACCTCTTTTCCGGGGTGGTAGCGGGGATTGGCGACTATGGCAACTGTCTGGGAATCCCCACCGTAGCCGGTGAGGTCTACTTTCATCCCAGTTACCGTGACAAACCGCTGGTTAACGCCATGTGCGTGGGGCTGGTGAATACCAGTGATATCGCCCGGGCGGTGGCCAGCGATGTAGGGAGACCGCTAATGCTGGTGGGGGCCAGGACTGGCCGCGATGGTATCCATGGTGCTACCTTCGCCTCCGAGGAGTTATCCGAGGAATCAGAGGCCAAAAGGCCATCGGTTCAGGTCGGTGACCCCTTTATGGAGAAGCTTCTGCTCGAGGCCTGCCTGGAGCTTATCAAGGAGGATCTGGTCGCCGGGATGCAGGATCTGGGAGCCGCAGGTCTGACCAGCTCAGTGGCCGAGAGCGCCAGTAAGGGCGGCCGCGGAGTGGAACTTGACGTGTCCCGGGTACCGCGGCGCGAGGCGGGTATGACCCCCTACGAGGTTATGTTATCAGAATCCCAGGAGCGGATGCTGGTGGTCCCCAGAGAAGGGGCCATCGGTCGGATCCAGGAGATCTTTGACAAGTGGGGGCTTGATGCCACCATAATTGGTCATATTACTGATGACGGTCTCTTCCGGGTCAAGGAAGGGGACCGGGTGGTCGGGGAGGTGCCGGTAAAAGCACTGACCGAAATGTGTCCCGTTTACCACCGGGAGAGCCAGCCACCGGAATATCTTGCCGGGATCAGAGACTTTGATCCGGGATCGGTTGCCGAGCCCCGGGATTACAGCCAGGTTCTGCGCCGTCTACTGGGCAGCCATTCCCTGGCCAGTAAAGAATGGGTATACCGGCAGTATGACCACCAGGTAATGACCAATACGGTCCTAGTGCCAGGAGCTGCCGATGCGGCGGTCTTGAGGATCAAGGGAACCCCCAAGGGGGTGGCGGTTACTGTGGNNGGTTACCGTGGACTGCAACAGCCGCATGTGTTATCTGGACCCCTACCAGGGGGGAATGTTGGCGGTCTGTGAAGCTGCCCGGAACCTGGCCTGTACCGGAGCCAGGCCATTGGCGATTACCAATTGCCTGAACTTCGGAAATCCGGAGAAGCCTGGGGTTTACTGGCAGATGGATCAGGCAATCAAGGGCATGGCTTTGGCTGCCCGGGTCTTGAAGACCCCGGTGGTCAGCGGCAATGTCAGCCTGTACAACGAGACCCGGGGAGGAGAGGCAGTTTTCCCTACCCCGGTGGTAGGTATGGTAGGCCTGCTGCCGGATGTAACCAGGCGGATGGACATGACCTGCAAGGATGAAGGTGACCGGGTGCTTCTCTTTGGTGAGAACCGCGATGATATAGGGGGCAGCGAGTACCTGGCCCTCGTTCATGGGATAGAGGCGGGAGTACTACCTCAAACCGACCCGGAAAAGGAGTTAAGATTAATTGAGTTGCTCTTGGTCCTGAATGAAAAGGGTTGGCTCAAATCCTGCCATGATATATCCGAGGGCGGACTGGCCGGCTGCCTGGCAGAGTCATGCATTACCGGGGGCCGGGGCGCCGAAGTGGACTTGACCGATTTTTCAGGCCGACCTGATGGGCTCATTTTTGGTGAGGCACCGGCCCGGGTAGTGGCGACGGCGGACGAGGCCAACCTGTCACTGATACGGGAAAAGGCCGATGAGATAGGGGTGGGGGTCACAGTTATCGGGCAGGTAACTGGGAAAAGCCTGCGAATAACGTACAGGGGTCAGATATTGATTGATGAGAATGTTAATGATTTGGCAGCAATTTGGCAGGGGGCGATAAAATGTGCCATGAGTTAGAAAAACACTGGCGGGACGAATGTGGGGTTTTTGGCATCTATCGGCGGGATTCCTCGATTTCCAATGAGGCGGCCCGCGATACGTACTTCGGGTTGTATGCCTTGCAGCACCGGGGGCAGGAAAGTGCAGGGATTGCGGTCAGCAATGGACAGGAGATAGTCCTGCACAAGGCGATGGGGCTGGTTTCAGAGGTATTCTCGCCCGAGGTGCTGAGGGACCTGTCGGGAAACCTGGCTATCGGGCATGTGCGCTACTCCACCACCGGTTCCAGCCATGCGGTAAATGCACAGCCCCTGGTTTTCCGATATCTTAAGGGAATGATTGCCCTGGCACACAACGGCAATCTGGTTAACGCGGGAGAACTGCGGGGCCGGTTGGCAAACTTCGGCTCGGTCTTCCAGACCACTACCGATACCGAGATAATAGTAAACCTCCTGGCGCGCTATGGGGCGGATAATCTGGAGGATGCCCTGGCGAAGTGCATGATCGACA
Source organism: Syntrophothermus sp. UBA1445 (assembly GCA_002329495.1). GTDB lineage: Bacteria > Bacillota > Syntrophomonadia > Syntrophomonadales > DTU052 > DTU052. The sequence continues at coordinate 4,285 of DCTH01000111.1, forward strand.
TCAAGGGCGCATATGCGCTGGTGATTATGACGGAAAACAAGCTGGTGGGAATGCGCGATCCCCTCGGAATCAGGCCGCTGTGCCTGGGAAAAAGGGAGGACGGTTATCTGCTGGCTTCTGAGTCCTGCGCTTTTTATACGGTAGGTGCGGAATTTGTACGCGATATTGAACCCGGTGAAATTGTGGTAATTGATGAGAACGGAATTAAATCCATTCATCCTTTAAGCCTTGAGCAAATTGCCCACTGCATCTTTGAGTATGTTTATCTGGCGAGGCCCGACAGCATGATGGATAATATAAACGTCAACCATTTTCGCCGTGCTATGGGTCGTCAGCTGGCCCGCGAGATGAAAGTTGAAGCTGATATCGTGATTGCGGTGCCGGATTCCGGTACCTCGGCGGCCCTGGGGNNGAGGAAGGACTGATTAAGAACCGGTATATCGGGCGTACCTTCATCCAGCCCAGTCAGAAGATGCGCGACCTGGGAGTACGGCTGAAACTGAATCCGGTGGAGGAAGCGGTAAAAGGCAAGCGGGTCATTATGGTAGATGACTCCATTGTACGCGGCACCACCAGCAAGAAGATCGTCAGAATGCTCCGGGAAGCGGGCGCGGCCGAGGTCCACATGGCGGTAGCCTCCCCTCCCACCCAGTACTCGTGTTTTTATGGAATCGATACCTCAGCCCGTGAAGAATTGATCGCCGCCAAGATGGATGTCGAGGGAATTCGGGAGTTTATCGGCGCTGACAGCTTGCATTATCTGTCCCTGGAAGGGATGTATGCCTCGGCCAACCGGGATACAGTTAACTTCTGCGCGGCCTGCTTTACCGGGAATTACCCGATACCGATTCCTGATACCGGCAAAACGGGGAAGCACAGTCTGGAAAAGACGGAAGGGGGATGTTAAGTGAGCAAGAAGGGTATGGATTACCGCCAGGCCGGGGTGGACATCGATGAGGCCGATCGGGCGGTAGACCTGATTTCCCCCCTGGTCAACTCCACGCGGAGACCCGGAGTCCTGTCCGATATCGGTGGGTTTGCCGGTTTCTTCCGCCTGGATACCGAACGTTATCCTCAGCCGGTACTGATATCCGGAACCGATGGGGTGGGGACCAAGCTGAAGGTAGCCCAGATGGTGGGGGTTCATGATACCGTAGGCATAGATCTGGTCGCCATGTGTGTGAATGATATTCTGGTCAGTGGGGCTGAGCCCCTGTTCTTCCT
>DCTH01000231.1 GCA_002329495.1 Syntrophothermus sp. UBA1445
GCAATGTCCTTCCCCGTGTCTTTTATGGTTACCTGTCTGGTTATCGGATCCCAGGCAACCTCGGCGTTCAAAGCCTCGCTGATAAACCTTACCGGAACCAGCGTACGTCCGGCCTCAGCGTTGATATAGGGCCTCGCGTCCAGGGTGTAGGGCTTACCGTCAACACTGGCTTCCGTCTTGCCAATGGTCAATTGGATAACCTTGGCGGTCGGTTTTGGGTCGTCCCCGTCACCAGCAATCTTGTAGGTAAAGGTGACGACCTCACTGTCCAGTTTGCCAGGTCCTATGGTTATCGCCTTGATAGTTGTATCCTGGTTAATGGGGCCGATGGGGCGATTGATGGTACCCAGGACGTCGGCTCGGGATGGCCACCAGCGACGGGCGACCCAGTTATACATTGGACTGTCCATGGTCGGGATGCTGCCATCGGTGGTGTAATAGATCTTGTCATCGNNGTTGTACAGGTTACTGGTGGTGGTGGGGTTGCTGCCGTCAGTGGTGTAATAGATCTTGTCATCGTCAGTGTAAATGTTGCTCAGGGTGATTATGGACCCGACGGGCACTGTTCCACTGCCCGGGTTGGCCTGGGGGGCATCCCATTTTTGCGGTTCATCGGTAAGCACCTCTATCCTGTGTAGGCCTTTGACGAATAGATTTCCGGTCTGCTCGGTAACTGTCCGCTGCCCCATCATCAGCAGCAGGGTATTGAGGTCGTTCATATACTTTGGATTATCACTGCCTTCAACGCTGACCAGACCGACGATCGGCTCCACCTCTACCTTGCCGGACGGATCACCGGGGATATGTCCGTCACCATCGGCACAGTTCTTAAAATTGGGAAACCGGTAACGTTTGTCCTCGAACAGCTCCTTTACTGTAAGTGTTACTGTGTAGCTGTCAACGGAAGTGAATCGAATCAGGGTGGCCTCCTGAGTCATCCCTGCCTGGGCCAGCAGGTCACTTAGCTTAACGCCCTTCCCTACATACCATTTTTTGGTGGGCCAGGTGTTGATGCAGCTGTAAACATACTGGCGCTGTTCCATATCCTTAAGCTGGTCCAGGGTAAACGTTGCCGGGTTAGTCACCCCGTCGCCGGTAATCTCCAGCAAGTCCGATGCGGCGGCCAGCGCTGGTACTGGTGTTAGCAAGGCCGACACACCAGCCAGCAGAAGCAGCGTACAAAAGACGGTGAGCATAAGAGCGCCCAATTTTTTATTCAAATCTGTATGCATCCACATAACTCTCCTTATTGCGTCATCGCCCGCCCATAAAAGGCTAATAACCGCTACCTGTCGGTCAGCATAAATAACTGCCCGGTGGCCGGGTCTTTATAGACCGTGCCCATTCGTTCGTAAATCTTGCCCTCTCCCTCGGTCTCAATCAGGTCGTCACGTATCTCGGGGTTGTCTATCACCTCCCGTCCTTGTTCCAGGTCAACCCGCTGTCCCAGGCCAAGATCAACATTCCAGTTTATGGCCAGGGCCAGCATCAGCCCACAGGCAAATACCAGCATGGCATCAACAATGTTTATAGCGCCCTCCAGAGGATTAATGTCTTCATCCCTCCAGCGCCTTCTTGACCTCAATCCCCCGTTCACGGGCAAACACCTCCATCAAACTTTCCAACAGGGCCTCGAGAGTACTCAAATAATCCTCATACCACCTCTTCCGCAGCCGGGAAATGGCAAAAGCAATCCCCCCGGCAGCCAGGCCGGTCACCGTGGCATCAAAGGCCGTCAGCAGCGAATCAGCCAGGGTTTTGGTATCTCCCTGGCCCAGGGCGATCAAGCCCGGTCCCAATGGAATCAAGGTGGCCATCAATCCGAACATGGGCCCTAAGCGGGTCACCAGATCAGTCCGATTGGTAATCCGGACGTAATGGAGCTCCTCCCGGGCCAGTAACCGCCGCGCCAATGCCTGCAACGACGCCGCTGGCAGATCCCGGTTCTCGATCAGGTCGCCGATAGCCGTTTTCTGACGACGGAACAACCGGCTGCTCTCTATCTGCTCCTTGATCCCCCCGGCATCTTTCCCCTGAAAAGAGGCTATCATCTCCGGAACATTCACCTTCATCTTCCGTCGTTCAGCTATGGCTTCAACCAGTACCCCTCCCAGCTCAAGTACTGACAATGCCAATAACAATAAAAGTACAGTGATAGTAGGTACCAACAGCCCTGATGAAATGGTGTGCATAGTGTCCGTTAGTGGTGCTAAAACAGTTTCTGTCACTTTGCTTCATCGCTCCTTCGCATATTCCGCGTATCGTTTGCCAGCGCCCGAAAACAGGAGAAACAGAAACATGGCACCAGTAAAAATGTCATGCTCCTCCTGCAGCGGCAGTGGTATGGTATCGGCTGACAATTCATAGACCTGCCAAGCCTCACTTCCCGGCTGTTGAGCATTTTCTGTGACAGAAGCGGCCAAATCCTTGATCTTGGCCAGATACTGGGCCCTGTCTTCCGGTACTGGTGGCACGGTAGTCGCCTCTGTTTCCCTTGATGAGGTATTTGAACCCGCGGCGGTCTCATTTTCTCCTGTCAATTGGGGCGGTTCAGCTTCCTCACTCGATGGTTTATTGGGAGGCTCCGCCATCTGGTTCTCTCCCGTATCTGCGGCTGTCATCGCCGCTTCCTCACTGTCTGCATCCTCATTCGGACCATTTACAATGCAGGTTGCCGTGTGGCCGCCGACCACGGTGGTAACAGTTATAATCGCCGTACCCGGACCAACCACCGTAACCAATCCCCGATTATCCACCGTAGCCACTCTGGTATCGCTGGAACTCCAGATTACATCCTGGTCAGTGGCATTGAAGGGGGCTAAGTTCGCTTCCAGCTGAAAAGTACTGCCAATCGGCCGGTCAATGGCGTTCCGGTCGAGGGTCACCCCAGTAGGTGGTCCACCGGGAACCTTGGTGGGATCAACTGCCTTACCGGTCATATCAGCTGTAAAGGTGAAGGTGACCACCTCGCTGTCCTCTTTGCCGGGTCCGATGGTAATCATCTTAATAACCGTGTTCTCCTTGACCTCTATAGCTTTATTGACACTTTTCACATCGTTCCGCTGGTCCCACCAGCGACTGGCGCTCCAGTTGAACATGGGGCTGTTTACGGTAGGGGTACTGCCATCGGTGGTATAATAGATCTTATCCTCGTTGTTGTGCTTATTGCTGAGCTCGATTTCGGTTCCAACGGGTACCTCCATCCCACTGGGGATGTTGGCCTTCGGGCTATCCCATTTTTCCGGCTCGGCGGTAAGAACCTCGATCTTGCTCACATACTTCAAAAACAGGTTGTTGGTCTGCTCCGTCACTGCCCGCTGACCTATCACCAGCAGCAGCGCGTCCCGGTCGTTCATGGTCGCAGGGTCATCGCTGCCCTCGGCACTCACCAGGGCCAGAATCGGTTCTACTTCCTGGGCACCTTCAGTAGAACCGGGAATGCTGCCGTCACTGGGGTGATTATCCTTCAGGCCCGGGAAATAATAACGCTTATCCTTCAGCAGTTCTTTGACCGTAAGGGTCACATCATAGCCATCGCTGGAAATAAACCTGACCAGGGTGGCCTCATCTTTGATTTGCGCCTGGGCAAGCAGTTGCCTTAGCTTCACCCCGCGAGCCACATACCAGCGCTTGGTCGGCCAGGTGTTGATGGCACTGTAAACGTGCTCGTACGGTTCCATTGCCTCCAGTTCGGATCGGGTTAGTATAAATGGATTCGCTACCCCCTCCCCGGTTATTTCCAACGTTGCAGTTGGTTCTGCCCAGGCAAATACCGGCATCGCCAGGGTAATTACAAATGCCAACAATACCAGCACCGGGGTGATGGTCACGTGCCTGGATAAGGCTTTTCGCACCGGAACATATAAACTTTGGCGGACCATATTATCCCCTCACATATGAAGCGACTGCCAAATTTCTGTATGGTAAAGAGGAAACCTCTCTATAGATTTATGTATACTTACTTGAGTTTTTATTAAAACCTGAGTTTAAACTGGGTACCTATGTTTGTTTAACCCATTCACAATAACTGTTACTGCCTCAGCCCGTGTGGCATATCCTTGGGGACGGAAGGTTTTATCCGGGTATCCTTTGACAATCTCATTTTCCACCGTCGTAGAAACGGCTTCCCTGGCCCACTCGGAGATACTGTCACTGTCCTTGAAGGAATCACTGGCAGTTGCCGGGGTTAGTTTGGCTGCCTTGACGGTCATTACCGCTATCTGCTCACGCGTAATACTGTCGTCAGGGCCAAACCTGGCAGCATCATAACCGTTGATTATGCCGTGGTAGGCCGCAGTAGATATGTTATCCTCGGCCCAGTGGCCCCGGGTATCAGCAAAGGCTTTACCTTCGCGAGAGTCAAGCCTAAAGGCCTTTACCAGGATGGTGGCAAATTCCGCCCGGGTGACATTGTTCTCGGGTTTAAAGGTGCCGTCAGGATAGCCGCCGATCGCCCCGAGGGATACCAGTTGTTTGATGCTGTTTTCACCCCAGTGGCCAGCAATGTCTGTAAGGTTCAGAGGCTCACCCTCGTCCTCATCCTCCATTTTCGTCTCTACCATTACTGCAAACATGGTAAAGTGGTCCACCTGTACGGTTATCGTCTTGCCTGAGATTTCGCCGCCAAGGCTGACCCATTTCTCTTGGGTCTGATCGTAGTAGTAAACAGCCGGGGTCTCCCCGGGTCCAACTTTATCTGGGTCAAATGTAAACTGTATGGTCACCGGTTTATTAAAGCTGTAACTGTTCTTATCGCCTACAGTGAATTCATATACACTGCCAAGTATTCTAAAACCGGATGATGCTGCCGGAGGCTCACTTACTCGTGCGATTTTCACTACCACCGCGTTGGCATCCTGGAGAGCGCCGGGTGGTATTTCAATGACGGCTTCATCGCCAAGGCTTACTTTGCCCCCTTCGCTTGGCTTGATTTGGTCACCGATGTTGGCCGCAGTTCCTGTCACCTTATAGGTAAACTCCACGACCTCGCTGTTCATCCTGCCCGGGCCAAGGGTGATGGCCTTGATGGTGGTGTCTTTGGTCAGTTCTATTGGACGGTTGATCTCAGCAACGGTATCGTCACCGCGTGACGACCACCACCGGCTGGCGACCCAGTTATACATGGGACTATCCAGGGTGGGGGTACTGCCATCAAGTGTGTAATGGACCTTATCCTGATCGTTATATGTACTGCTCAGTTCTACCAAGGTTCCTGCTGGTACAGTACCAGCCACGGGTTTGGCCTGGGGGGCCTCCCATCTGTCCGGTGGTGTGGTTAAAACTTCGATCCGGTTCAAATAC
>DCTH01000106.1 GCA_002329495.1 Syntrophothermus sp. UBA1445
AGATTATCTTCCAGCTGGGACTGGGTGCTTTGTTGCCGGGTGCGGGCCCCGCTGAAATAAGTGAACAAGGGATCACTGTAGCAGCGGGCAAAATCGAAATCCTCTTCTGATTGGCACCAGCCCTGCTGCACCGCGTGGCTTATCAGTTCAGGATGAGCCCTATTGAAGGACTTGCCAATGGAGAGGCAATTGGAAATGGAGCGTACTCCCTTGACCTTCTCCGCCGCCCAGTACTTCCCGGCGGTCTCCAGGACCCAGGCACTCCTGGGGTCGGCAATCAAAAAGGAGTTATGATAGGTGAATTCTTTCTCGTACCCACAGTTGCCTCCTTGCCCATACCGTTCAAGCAGCGATATGATAAACTCCAGGGCCTCTTCGCTGTCCCGGCACCGTTCCAGGGCCAGCCTGATCATGTCCATGCCGGTCAAGGCGGGCGGTCCATATTTCTCCCGGGTGAAAACCGCTTCATTGCCAATGTTCAGCCCGAACTCATTGCCCCCCATCTCACAGCCCCAGATCCAGCTGGGTTTAAGGAGAAATACCTCGTAGGTCTTCTCGCACTGGTCAACTTCGATGTAGGTACACTTGACCTTGGATCCTGGTTGGAAACGTCGGCCCGGGATGTGTATCATAACATGCGGCTCATTGGGTTGCCGGTCACTGTTTTTGGCAAACAACACCTTCCCATCCCTGGTGGTGTGACCGAGTGCAACCATGGTATCACACATCTTATCCCCCCCTTTCCTACCTACTATTCTATTATTTTCCGGCCGGGGATCAAAGCCGAACACAACTGCCAATCCATATTCATTTTAGTCCCCGGAATTCCCCCGCAAAAACCGCAACATAAGTTCGTCCATGGACGGGGAAAGGGCCACTGAACCCAGGAGTGAATTGGCCCGGTACCCTTTTCGTCCTTAGAAAAGCCGGGGTTTGGTATCATTCAAAGTCCGATTAAGCATGGCGGAATCAATTAACAATTAAATGGACTATAGCATTAGTTCTTTAACCATTCTGTTCGTACTCGCATAACATGAACTAAATACTGTTAATGAGGGGAATTGTATGACGAATTTTATTAACCTCGGAAGCCGAAATCTTATGCGGGGTACAGAGGGCACCGATGTAGAACTGCTGCAGCACCTTCTTAATAATCTGCCGGACCCGATGGGTTCCAAGATCGCCATAGATGGTATTTTTGGACCGGAAACTGAGGCCGCGGTCAAGAAATTCCAGCGTTATTTTAAGCTCACCGCCGACGGGATTGTGGGACCGAACACATTCTTGTTTTTGGGGATTCTGACTGGGCCGTATCTCCCAGTAGGGGGGCAGGTATTTGGTTCCCGAACCCTTTCCAAGGGGAGCCGGGGCTATGATGTATGGGTGCTCCAGAACCGGTTNNCCAGCGGCTATTTCGATGAAAAGACCGAGAAGGCAGTCATGATGTTCCAGAGAGACGTAGGTCTGGTTGATGATGGGATCGTGGGGCCAAGAACCATCTACAAGATCTACCAATATGCCGGAATGGGGGGCAGATACCTCCGCCGCGGCCGCTGGGACCGCAATCAGGGCTATGATGTCTACTGGCTGCAAAGACATCTTAAAGAGATGGGCTATTACACAGGAAAACTGGATGGAATATTCGGGCCTCTCACCCAACAGGCCGTAAGAGCACTGCAGAAGGCTGCTAATATTCAGGTCGACGGGATAGTAGGACCCGAAACCTTCTATCACCTGGCGGTCAGTTAGAAATCAGCCATATTAAGAAGCCTGCGGGAAAATTACCGATGACCCGACGGCATCCGGTGCCAGCGGTAGTTAAGCAGCCATCAAATCAACGATGGCTGCAACCTTTTATTCAGCCGGTTGACAAGCAGGCGTCACTCCGGGGTCCAGACCGACAAACAGCTTACGGCCAACAGCCTCAGCAGATATCCAGGACAAACTTTTCCGGATATCGCGCAGTAACCCCCTTGTAGAACTCCTTAACCTGCATCATATCCTCAAGATAATTCCCGGTAGGATGAAACACCGGCCCCACATTGGCCACCTTCTTCCGGTAGTCAAGAGAAGCCAGGGCAATCGGCACCTTGGCCTGCATAGCAGCATGGTAGAAACCGGTCTTCCACTTGCCCTTCAGCTTGCGACTTCCTTCGGGTGCCAGCATGACAACCAGTTCCTCAGAGTGATTAAACATCTCAACCAGGCGGGTAACCATGTTTTCCGACCGGTCGCGTTCAACACCAATCGCGCCGGTAAGTCGGAAGATAAATCCCAGGGGTGAGCTTAATAGCTCCTTTTTTGCCAGATACTTTACGTTGACCCCCATAAGGTAGAGGGCGGCTCGCGAATAACCAAAATCATAGTTGCTGGTGTGGGGCGCGGCTACCAAGATACACTTCTTAATATCCGGGGAAAGCCGGCCATCCAGTTTCCACCCGGTAATCCAAAAATAAATCCGGGATATCGTCCTCATAACCATAGCGATCTCCTTATTTCTACATTTATAGGCTGATAATTCACAAGATCCTGCTATTGGTTCTCTGTTCGACACCCAAATACCTTTTTTTTGTTACTAGAAATATAAGGGACACTTATTAGGGGAAATGCCACCAGGATGTACCCCTGAATTACCCTTGGAGCGCAGGCAAAAGACATTTCCAATATGCTGGAAACAGCAGACTGCACCTGCCCGAAGTAACTGATGGACTCACGTAAAAACAAAACAGACGGCGCAGTCTTTTTGCTGCACCGTCTGCCATAAAACCTGAACCTTATACCAAAGTGTTTACCGTTCGTTTCTTCCCCGGTATTTCCGCTTATGATCCCGTGAATAACCTTTACCGTGCCCCTCGCCTGCACCATACTTCGGACGCGGCTTGGGAGGGCGCTGGAAGGTGCGCTCCTCGGTCAGGTGCACCGGTNNGGAGCTTCAAAGCCGCCGATACCAGGGTCACCGAATCATGTTCCTCCAGCAGGTTTTCAGCCATGCCCTTAAAGGCCGACAGATCCTGAGATTCCACGGTGTTGCTCAACCTCTCCATAGCCAGCCGCTGTTGACCCCTTACCACTTCCATGATGGATGGCAGGGGACGGCGGGCGATAGGCCGCTTGGTCAATTCCTCGATGGTTTTCAGGTAGGCGAGTTCCCGGGTATTGACAAAGGTGATGGCCTCACCAATTTTCCCCATCCTGCCGGTACGGCCAATGCGGTGGACATAGCTTTCCGGGTCCTGGGGTATATCGAAATTGTAGACATGGGTAACTCCCGATATATCCAGGCCGCGGGACGCGACATCGGTGGCAACCAGAATATCGATGATTCCATCCCGAAACTGCCGCATAACCGTATCGCGCCGGGCTTGCGAGAGGTCACTGTGAATCCCTTCCGCTGAATAGCCGCGTTTGGACAGTCCTTCTGAGATCTCATCAACCCTCTTCTTGGTGCGGGCAAAAACAATGGCCATTTCTGGCGACTGTATATCCAGCAACCGGCAGAGAGCATCAAATTTCTGGTGGTTGCCCACCTCGCAGTAGCTCTGGCGGATAGTGGGAACCGTAACCTCCTTGGGCTGAATGCTGATAAAAGCAGGATCCTGCAGGAATTTATTGGCCAGATTGCGCACCTGAAGGGATATGGTGGCAGAAAAGAGCATGGTCTGGCGTTCCAGGGGAATCTCGCTCAGTATGGTCTCAACATCTTCAATAAACCCCATATTAAGCATCTCATCGGCTTCATCCAGAATCACGGTATCAATGTTATCCAGGCGCAGGGTTTTTCTTCTCATGTGGTCCATCAGACGACCGGGTGTTCCCACCACAATCTGCNNCTGCGGACCTTTGGCCAGGGCCCGAATCTGGCGTTCAATATCCTGTCCGCCATATATCGGGAGGGTCCTTATTCCCTTAAACTGTCCAATCTTGTTAAGCTCCTCGGCGACCTGCACCGCCAGTTCCCGAGTAGGGGTGATAACCAAAGCCCGGACCCCGGAGGTATCCGGTGCCATCTTCTCCACCATTGGAATGGCAAAGGCCACGGTCTTGCCGGTTCCGGTTTGGGCGCGGCCAACCACATCCATGCCCTCCATAGCTACCGGAATGGTCTGTTCCTGAATAGGGGTAGGCTCTTCAAATCCCATTGCATGTACCGCTTGCAATACCGGTTGACTGAGCCCCATTTGATTAAAAGACAATAGTTCACTCTCCTTTGGGACGGGTGTTCTCCTAAATTCGTTTTATGAAGATATTTATCTTCAGAGGAGAATCCTATACTCTCTTGCTGAATTTCTTACGAACAAACAAAAACTCCCCGGAATCATCAAGACCCGGGGAGTTTCGGCTTGTCAGTTACCAATTACGCCGGGGTTGGGGTGAATAACAGTCTCTGCAGTAGACGGGCCTTTCGCCGCTCGGTTGGAACGGCACCGTGGTATCTTTACCACAAGACGCACAAACCGCCGGGAACATCTGCTTCTCCGTCCGTCCGTAGCCTGAGCGTCCGCCCCTGGATTCCGCTTTGCGGGCTGCCCGACAGGTGGGGCAACGTCCAGGTTCGTTGGTGAATCCCTTTTCGGCGTAGAATTCCTGTTCTGATGCGCTGAAAGTGAAATCACTCCCGCATCCCTTACAGGTCAGGGTTTTGTCCGAATACATTAAGTTAACCTCCTCGTCTTGCTCATGCTACAGGAAGTACCTGTTACTCTTACTTCCCCAGCCAACGGCTTACGAGAAGGATAACACTCCGTCCAAAGCATCTGAGCTAAAGTTCATTGTACGTTATTCCGCAGGAAAAAGCAAACAACTCTTGTGTTTTTTTCTACCGGGTAAACAAATGGAAATTATTTTGATTTGATTACAGAATCTGAACCAGAACCGGAAAGCAGGAAGGGTACACTCCCTGCTTCCCTTTTCCGGCCCGTGCATTTCATGTTATTCCTTGCTGTTGTAGTAGTAATAGANNAGCAGATATGCAGGAGAACCAGTATGCATATCACTATTCCCAGCATGTTGTAGGGATTGACCGTTACCTCGGGTCCAAAAACCGATCCCACCAGAACCAGGATTCCACTGATAATAAGGAAGGTGCTGACTGCAGCATAGGCAGCTTTTCCAGTTATATAGTAGGCTCTTTCGTCATAGGGATTCAGACCCCGATCCTCTTGCTTTTTAATCCGGCTTATTTTTATGCTGCGGGCCACAAACACCGCCAGGGTGACCGCGATAAGACTACTTCCCAGGCCTACCTTGCCAATGTACACCGCCCAGATACCCAATACCAGAAGCACCACCTGAAAACCGGTACCGATCATGAAACGAGCCTGCGTTGTCATCTACTCGTCCCCCTTTCCATCTTCCAACAGAAACACATCTTCAATCCTCAGCCCAAATACCCGGGCCAGTTTATGGGCCAGCATCAGTGAGGGATTGTATTTGCCTCTTTCCAACGAAATGATGGTCTGACGCGACACCCCCACCCGGGCGGCCAGGTCCTCCTGAGTCATAGACTCCCTCTCCCGCAGTTCTCTAAGCAGGTTCTCCATAAAAACCACCACCGTTAATTTAAGTAAAGCTAGCTTTACATATAGTATATTCTGCCGCCCTGATAGATGTCAAGCA